>JAADGS010000062.1 GCA_013152275.1 Actinomycetota bacterium
CATACAGCGCCTCGAGGTGATCGGGTCGGAGTCGACGGATCGGGACCCTGCCGAGGGTGGGGAGGATGTGCCGGTTGATCTTGCGCCGATATCCATCCCAGGTCGAGTGCGCCAGGGCGAGCTTCTTGCCCGGCAGCCACCTGGTCGTCAGGTAGGCGCCGAAGGTGAGCGCCCGGCCCTCGTCGTTGCGGCCATTGATCGTCCGGGCGAGGTGCGCCGCCAACCGTTCCGCGTCCTGACGGTTGGTGCCGGCAGGGTGCCAGGTGCGGCGTTCCTTCCCGGTGACCGGATCGAGACCTTCGTAGATGACCGCATACCAGCGGTCACCCTTTCGTGCGACGTAGCCCTTCATGATGTTCTCCTCTCCGGGTCCCGACGGTCGGAACCCGGTAGAAGAGCAGCCGGAGCTTCCTGAGCACGTCAACGCCCTTTTCGACGACTCGATCGGCCAGGTCGAGGCCGAACTGGCTTGGATCGAAGACATGACGTCACGCCTCCAAGGAGGAAGCCATGGAGAAGATTGATTTCAAGAAGACGCGCAAAGACCTCTACCTGCCATCTGCGAAGGACTTCAGGATCATCGATGTTCCGGAGATGCAGTTCTCCACCGGCCGAGTCGGATGCTTTGCGCAGCGAACCTACGCGGAATCACTGCAGTCCCGACATCGATCCTCCAGGTCGGGCACTCCCCTGATCGCAGTGAGGACTTCCGTCCGCAGGTCCTCACTGCAAAGAAACGTGGGTAGGTGTGAGCGCAATCAGCCAAATCAACAAGCTCGCCGAAGTCATCAAGATGCCGACCAGCACTCTATCCCTGGTGATGGCCTGACGAAGCAAGATGACCCAAGCCACAATCAGGGCGACTGGAGTGACGACGGGAGCTAGGAAGCTCGAGAGAGCCGCTACCACAAACGCCAACCAGTCGATCGCCCTGAACTGGGTGATGGCTGGTCGATCACGGTTCCCCTTGGCATCTCTCGCCATCCATGATTCTTTCATCATCCGTCGGGCCTGCCACCGGGTAGTCCAGCGCGAGGCATCTGAAGTTACCCAAGCTTTCCTAACACACGGAGCACGGCGACTGTCCCCTTCTTCACACTGGCAATCCAAGGACCATAGACCTATATACTACTAGTCCATCCCTTCTCTATCAACTGCCTGGAGAGAAGCCATGGGTCCCGTCTGGGAGCGTGGTGTGTGAGTGGCAGCGCGTCGTCCCCGTCGTTATCGCCGTTGGGGGCGGACTCGATCCCGCTCGCGTCGTTGGGGTTTGCTCAATTGCCATCGACACCAGCTGCAAGATCATCCCGGGTGGGGTCACGACTTCTGCCAATCCTTTGCGAACGACGCTTCCGACCTGGCGACCCGCCTGCAGGAGTTTCGACAGCGAAGGCGTTTGGAGTGACCTACGTCCTCGAAGCGTGAGTTGCGCGGTTGGCCTGATACCACGGCCACAGTTTGAGCTGGGCTGGGTGGAGGTTGCGGTTGTCTGGCGGGGGCTTCTACCGTTTGGCGGTGCTCTTCTACCGTCGCTTCTACCGGCCGTTGGCGATCAGCCTCTCGAAGACGCGTGCCGCTTGGGCTTGCATGCCGGGCAGGACGTGTTGGTAGGTGTCGATGGTGAATACCGGGTTGTTGTGGCCGAGGCGTTCGGACACGACTTTGACGGGGACACCTTCTTTGATTAGCAGGGTTCCGTGCGTGTGGCGCAGGTCGTGCAGCCGGATCCTGGGGATCCCGGCTCGTCGTACGATCCGTTCGAAGGCCTGCGAGATCGAGTGCGGGTGGACGGGTTCGCCGTAGGCGTTGGTGAACACCCATCCGGATGCCTCGACTCCGGCGACGTCTTGTTCGATGTGCTGCCAGTTCCGCCACGCGGTCATCACGGCGACGGTGGTGGGGTCGAGGTCGACAGCCCGGCGTGAGGTGCGGGTCTTGCCACGGGTCTCACGCAGTTCGTACCCGACCGACACCAGGCCCCGGTTGATCGAGACCGTCGCGGTGTCGAGGTCGATGTCGTCCCATTTGAGGCCGAGGAGTTCGCTGCGCCGCATCCCGGTGTTGGCTTCGAGCCAGAACGCTGGGAACAGGCGGTGGCCGGCTGCGGCATGCAGAAACCCTTGGAGTTGTTGGGCTGTCCAGGCCTGCTGTTCCACCTTGGGGATCGCACACAGCTTCGGGGCGTGCGCCGCCAACGCGACGTTGCGTGACACGATGCCACGTTCGACGGCGTCGTTGAGGGCACCGCGGATTATGAGATGGATCTCCAACACCGTCTTCGGTGCCAACGCACGGGTCTCGTCGGTGGGATGCAGCTTGGAGTCATACAGCGCCTCGAGGTGATCGGGTCGGAGTCGACGGATCGGGACCCTGCCGAGGGTGGGGAGGATGTGCCGGTTGATCTTGCGCCGATAATGCTGGATGCCAACTCCAGCTTCTTGCCCGGCAGCCACCTGGTCGTCAGGTAGGCGCCGAAGGTGAGCGCCCGGCCCTCGTCGTTGCGACCGTTCACCTCCCTGGCGAGCCGCGCTGCCAACCGCTCCGCGTCCTGACGGTTGGTGCCGGCAGGATGCCAGGTGCGGCGCTCCTTGCCGGTGACCGGATCGAGACCCTCATAGATGACCGCATACCAGCGGTCACCCTTCGCTGCGACGCAGCCCTTCATGATCTCTGCTCCTTTCCGGGCTACCAACGATCGGGAACCCGGTAGAAGAATCGGTAGAAGAAGCGGCGAGCCGGAGATGCAACCTGCCGCCCCGGTTTGAGGTACATACTCGGCTCTTGACCTCGTCCCGGGAACAGTGGTATGGTGTCAACATCTCGTAGCGAATAATTGACTGGATGGGGTGATGAAAAGCCGACCTGTCGCAGCAGAGGTTCACGACCGGGTGGTTGCGTCGCGGGAGCGGTTCTGGAGACCGGAGGACTTTCGGGGTGCTCCATTGACGGTCGCGAAGGCGCTGTCGCGTCTTGAGAAGGCGGGTGAGCTGCGACGTATCCGCCGGGGCCTGTACTGGCGTGGTGCAGTGACACCGTTGGGGATGGCTCCGCCGCCTACGATGCGACTGGCGAAGGAGCTGGTTGGAGTGCGAGGCGTCGGCCCCGGGGAGGGGAGTGCCGCTTTGGCGTTGGGTCTGTCGACGCACGTGCCGGCTGCAACGACGATCGCGGTGCCGGGTCGGGTACCCGATAGTCCGTTCGATACGGTGCGGTTCGTCAGCCGGAGTGCGTCGACGAAACGTCTCGACGAGCGGCTCCGTCCGGGCGAGGTAGCGTTGTTGGAGGTACTGCGCGATTGGGACCGCTACGTGGACGCGCCGGAGGCGGTGGCGTACGATCGGATCGGCCGGTTGATCGAAGACGGGACGATCCGCCTCGAACGGGTCGTCGCTGCGTCGGTGACCGAGCCGGCGCGCACCCGGAGCCGGTTGCGGGCCGTGCTCGAGGCGCTTGGGTTCACCGACGCCGCCCACAGGGTTCCGCCTCCCCGGTTTGTGAAGTACTCGGAATCCCGGGTGGCGTGACGTCGTGTTCCGGGACGAAGCCGTCTTCCAGGCGACGATCGAGGCAGCGGCCGAGCGTCTCGGCATCACCGCAACTGCGGTCGAGAAGGACTACTGGGTGACCCAGGCGCTGCGGGTCCTTGCAGGCGAGTTTCCCGACGACTTCGTCTTCAAGGGAGGGACGAGCCTTTCGAAAGGGTACGGGCTGATCGAACGGTTCTCCGAAGACATCGACCTGCTGATCATCACGGGAACCCGTGGGAAAGGTGCGGTCGACCGGCTGATGAAAGACATGGGCGGAGCCGTCGCCCACCACATGGGGGCAACGCCGCAGTCCGAGCACCCCGAACGGGGCGTCCATCGGACGTACCGGATCGCCTATCCGACCGACCGTCCCCAGACCACCGCGATCGAACCGTCGGTGCTGCTCGAGATGGGTGTCCGTGGCGGAGATCAACCCTCGCGCCGGGTTGAGATCCGGATGCTGCTCGGCGACGTGCTCCACGACGCGGGCACCGATGTCTCCCGATATCCGGATCTCGAAGCGTTCGCGGTGCGTGTTCTGCATCCGGGTCGCACCCTCCTCGAGAAGTTCGCCGCGATCCACGCCGAGGCGACCCGTCTCGCTGCTGATACCGACGCTCACGCGACGCCTCGGATCGGTCGTCACTTCTACGACGTGGCCCGGCTCCTCACCAACGATGAGGTTGCCTCGTTCCTTGCCGACGACGCCACCGTGGAGAGGGTTCTCGAAGAGATCGAGCAGGTATCACGGGAGCACTTCACCGCAAACACCAGCGGGGAGATTCGCCCGGAGGGCGGGTTTCGACACAGCCCGGCGTTCGATCTCTCCTCGGACGTCGCCGACCGCCTCAGGGTCGCGTACGAATCCGACATGGAAGACCTCTTCTATGGTGTCGCGCCGCCGACGTGGGAAGAGATCTGCCGGCAGGTCACATCGAGCCCCGTCTGATCGTCGTCTGCGTACCGTTCCCTCGTGCGCCCGTCGGCGCGAGGGGGCGGGACGGGAAGTGGTGAGAAACGATGAGAGGCGGAACCCGAGTCAGGACAAAGGTTGTCGGGGATTCTGCCAGCTCGGCGGCCGGGGTCTCATGCCCCGAAGGTCGCGGGTTCAAATCCCGCCCCCGCTACTACCGAAAACCCTTGTGCTACAAGGGTTTTCGGCGTTTGAGGTATCCCTCGGATCGGCCGTTGTGAGTCTCCATACCGCGTCCATACCGCGAGCCGACAAGTTCGCACTGTTTCGGGACCCTGTTTCACGGCCTCCACCGAGGCTCGACGGGCATTGACGACAGTCCGGGTGTCGATTCTCGCGGCTGCGCACGGCGTCCGATGTCGGCCGTGGCCGGCGCACAGACATACCTGCGCACTCGGCAAACTGCTTGTCATGAAGACAGATCAGGGTGATCTGCTCGACTAAACGTGGGGCCACTGCGCCGGTTTCAAAGAGGCGGCTCTGCAACGATCGGTTCAGTCGCGCCGATCAGAGCGTGGCGAGGCCTCCTGAGACCGGGATCACTGCGCCGGTGAGGTAGGAGCCGGCGCGGGATGCGAGCCAGACGGCGGTGCCGCCGGCATCGTCGGGAGTCCCCGCCCGGTGCATCGGTATGCGATCCATCACGATCCTCGTGACGCCGGGGTCACCAAACACAAAGGCGGTCATCTTCGACTTGAACAGCCCGGGAGCGATCGCGTTGACGGTGACGTTCCGACCGGCGAGGTGGCGGGCGAGATGTCGTGTAAGCATATGCACGGCCGCCTTGGAGGCGCTGTAGCCGTAGCTCTCGAACTCCGGAGACACCAGCCCGTCGATCGAGCCGATGTTGATCACTCGCGAGGGGTCCTCGGGAGACGCCCGTTCGGTCAACAACGGCACGAGTTCCTGGGTGAGCAGGAACGTCCCCCGCGCATTGGTGTTCATGACCTTGTCCCAGGCTTCCAGCGGATGGTCCCCGAGCGGGGCGTTCCACGTGGTTCCGGCGTTGTTGACCAAGATGTCCAGCCCGGCGGCCCGCTCGCGGATGTCCGCCGCCAACGCCGCGCACCCCTCCGCGGTCGACACGTCACCGGCGAAGCCTTCGCAGGGCCCACGCCCTGAGAGCTTGTCTGCGGCCTCGGCACAGGCGTCTGCCTTCCGAGAACTGATATAGACGGTCGCACCCGCATCCAGCAACGCCCCGGCGATCATTGTCCCGATCCCCCGGCTCCCGCCGGTCACCAGAGCAGTCTTTCCATCCAGCCCGAACAACTCCACAATACGATCAGTGTTCATAACACACAGTGTAGCTATTGAACGTCTGGACATCGTTCCGTTGTGGGGTGAGGTCGGGTTCCGCAGGGAGATCGTTCCGGTGGTTGGGGTGGGTTCGGGTGCGGTGTTGTGGGGTCGTCGGAGGGTTCGGGCGAGGTCGTTATCGCCGCTGTGGATGATTTGACCGTCGAGGGTTACGACGATGAGTCGTTTGGCCCAGACTTTGATGATCGCGGTGACGTACCGGTGGGTTTGGTCCTCGGCGAGTGTGACTTGTTTGCCGAAGTGATTCGCCGACTTGTATGTGGGGACCCTGGGATTCTTGGAGGTTCTCGGGTGTGGAAAAGGACGGGCGAGGCGGCGAAGGAGCGGTCACGGGCAAGAGTGGAGTTGACGGCGGTGATTGATCCCACTGTGTCCACGGAGAGTGGTTGGTTCTTGAGGATCCTTCCTTCTTTGTCGCCGCGGTGCCTGAAGCCAGACTGAAGCCCAACGACCTGACACAGCCCGACATCACGCGTTACTCGTTGATAGGCATACCCTGCTGTGAGGATGTTGATTGTCGTTACTCATTGGAGTGCAGCGGTATCGAAAGCCCACTCGTAGCTGATAACCCGAAGGTCGCGGGTTCAAATCCCGCCCCCGCTGCGAACGGACACCCCTGTAAACACAGGGGTTTTCGGCTTTCTGGGTTTCGGTCGGCCGGGCTCAGATGCCCTCCTGAAGCCAGACGGTCGGTGGACCGCCGATCATCTCGTGGTCGAGCTTGCTGGCGGGTGGTCGCAAGACCGCCGTATGGTCACCCTTTGTGTTGAACGGATGTCCGGAGAATGGTGCTGAGTGCCGGTAATGTGCCGGCGGTAACGAAGGTGCGACAGTCTGTGAACCCGTCGTGTATTCGGCCAGCTGTCGAGGAACGACGTGTTACGAATCAGCCCTGCGTGACCGTTACTTACCGATCATCAAAGTAATCAGAACCGTATACACATCCGTGCAATCACCGGCATCAACACCAGCTACGGAGTCGTTGAGAGCCTGCACCATCTCAAGGGCTGTCGCATGTACTCCGTTGTCAGCGAGAACCTGAGTCGGCTCCACGCGGTTTGTGCTTGCTCGGTGTGCAGCGACGAGGAGGACCAGCGACACCGGAACGCCCATCGCCACGAGGAACGGGGCGACGAAAAGCGGAGACACCATACGGATTCGTGTCCAGTACACGTATGTACGTGTCTGACAGGAGTGAAACCGCAAGAGCGAACGTAGCCGGCGATGTAGTCGAAGTGCCGCGATGGCAGTTCTGGGGAGCACCGGTTCTCTGCGTTCAGGGCCTACAGGAGAGCTGATGCGGTGGCAACCGCCATCCGATTGAGGCGTCTGGGTCTGACCTGGTTCGAGATCCAGCCGAGGGTGCCCGCGATGACTGGGCGGATTCGCTCGGCTGCGCAGTGCCCGGCGCCTTTGACACCCCACACGGTGGCTCGGTCGAACCGGCGGAACACATCTGTGTCGCTCACCGGGAGGTATGGGTCGTTGAGTCCGTTCACGACCAGCAGGGGAACAGAGAGCTCCGCAGTCGTGGAGATCTCTCGTCTGAGGGAGAAGTCTCGAAAGAGACCGTCCAGCTCTGTCTGGGTCGGGAGGTGATCGAGCCAGAGGCTGTGGGCGATGATGCCGCTCATCCCGTTCGATAGTGCAGCGAGCTCATCGAGACTCCGGTTCTCTGATCCGACGGGGCCACCCAGATCGATCGCGAAGTCGACCGATCCTCCGAGAGCGAGCTTGACGGCCCACAATCCACCGAAGCTGATGCCCATGATCCCTGTCGGTTGGATGTCAGAGCGGATGTGGTTGAGCACTCCGGCATAGATCTCGTCGGCATCCGCGGCGAGGGGAACAGTCGACTCTCCGGTTCCGGGCATGTCGAACACGGTCACATCGAGTCGGCCCAGCCGAGACATCGTCGAGGCCAGCCGGTGCAGTTCGACCTTCCAGGTGTCCACGCCACCAGTGAGGCACAGAGCGGCGCGTGCTCGACGAGCGCGGTAGCGATGAGTGACGACCTCAATGTTGTCGCCTCGATAGGGCAGGGAGAGGGCATGACGCTCGGCCAGGCTGGTTGATCGGAACGTTCGCAGCTGATTCTCATAGGCGTCGCATCGCGAGTCGCTGCCCAGAGCGGGGAACTTGGCTGCACCGAACGCTAGGGATGCCTGCAGGGTGGCGCCGCGATCCTCGAGCCTTCTTGCTATCCGGCACCACTCGAACACCCACCCGCCCGGGCCTTCGTTCCAGGTGTCGGTCACCCGCGATTCGGCCTCGGCGAGCGTGCGCCTGGCTATTCCCCACCCGAGGAACTGCCCTCTGCGCTCCGCCAGGAGGTCGCGTGCGTTCAGGTCGAAGTGGAACATCGGTCGGGGGTGATTCGATTGAGACATCTCGGTTCGCACCGTAACCGTCTCTTGACTGACAATCAAGAGACGAGTTACGGTACTGGAGCGCATGCCGGCGACACGAACAGACCAGACCCGAGAACAAAAGCGTGGAGAGCTCGTCCGAGCCGCCCGCCGGCTCTTCTTCGCCGATGGCTTCGACTCGACAACGGTCGCGGCGATCGGCCAGGAATGCGGTGTGGCCTCCAATGTCGTCTACTGGTACTTCGACTCGAAGGACCATCTGTTCGTCGCCGCTCTCGAAGACTTCCTCGACCTGCGCCTTGCCGCAGCCGGACAGAGCCAGGAGTTGGACCTCGCGGCGACCCTGAGCCGATTCGTCGGGGATCTCATGCAGGCTCGTCACCTCATCGCAGTCGTGCATGACCGTTCTCATCACAGTGAGGTCGTTGCCGAGTTTCACAACCGAGTACACGCCACGTACAACAGCCTCCTGGGGGAGGCGCTGACATCCCGTGGTGTCGCGCTCCACGACCGGCCATTGGTGGTCGAGGCCCTCGTGACGGCGATCGAAGCTCTGATCATGCATGGCGCGCCGTCGGCTCACGCCGAAGAGATGATCTCGTTCCTGGTGGAGTCGCTCGTGTCGGCCGGGAGCACACGAGATCCAGGGAAGCAGGGCACCTGATCCCGCCGAGGAGAGAACCATCCAGTCCGACGAGTCGTCACCGGGTACGGCCAGGAAGCTGTCGTCGACGACGTTGACGCGTTCATCCACGATCTCTACCGGGATACGAGCCCCCGTCCTGGCCGCGGCCCGAGGCCGCTCTCGCGTGATACGTCGCCGTGACGTACGTGGAGCCCACGCGCCGAGAGTCTGCCGATCGGCGGGCGAGCGAACCACCTGACACCATGGTTGACCAGTCGGCGGATCGGAACCGTGCCGAGGGTGGGGAGGATGTGGCGGTCGATCTTGCGCCGGCACCCATCCCAGGTGGAGTGCGCCAACTCGAGTTCCTTGCCGGGCAGCCATCGGGTCGGCAAGAACGCCCCGAAGGTGAGTGAGCGCCCCTCGTCGTTGTGGCCTGTCAACACCGCTTGAATACTGACCCCCTGGCACCGCTTGGGTTCTAGGGGTCAGCACAACGCTTCAGCGAGACAGAGCGTCTCCATTCC
>JAADGS010000063.1 GCA_013152275.1 Actinomycetota bacterium
GTCTTCCCATGATCAATATGACCCATCGTCCCCACATTCACATGCGGCTTCGTCCGCTCAAACTTCGCCTTCGCCATCACAAAACCCTTTCCCGCTCGTAGCGGCGGGCAGACTCGAACTGCCGACCTCTCGATTATGAGTCGAGCGCTCTCACCAACTGAGCTACGCCGCCTCGATCTACTTCTCTTGCCCGAAGCGCTTCCCACCCGGACATGCCCACCCCTCGCCGGCCTGCTCTGAGAGCCGACCCGCTCTGCGGGGAGTGCGAGCCTCCTTCCGGACTCGAACCGGAGACCTCCGCCTTACCATGGCGGCGCTACTACCAACTGAGCTAAGGAGGCTAGGTTGTCACACCGCCGTGGCGGTGGGTGCCGGGAGAAGGATTTGAACCTCCGAAGGCATCGCCGGCAGATTTACAGTCTGCTCCCTTTGGCCGCTCGGGCATCCCGGCAGGCCCGAAGCCAGGTCGGGCGGACCGTAGATTAGCTGCCTCTCGGCGGTGCGAAAACCGGGGCAGGCCCAAGTCGGGGCCAAACGGTACCGAGGTCGACAGTCTCCCTCCGGCCATCCGCGCCACCTACCTGGTCGTGCCGGCCACAGGTTGCCACGGGTGTGCTTTCGGGGCATGATGAGATCGACGAGAGGGGTTCGATGCGAGATCTCGACGAACGTCTGACGAGATGGAAGCAAGCCGAGCTGATCTCCGACGAACAAGCCGCTTCGATCAGCCGATTCGAGGCAGCCGAGCAGCCACGCCGATCGACACTCATCGCAGAGGTTCTCGGTTATCTCGGTGGTGCCCTGGCGATCGTCGCCCTGTGGGTGTTCATCGCCCAGTTCTGGGGTCGCTTGGAGATCTGGGCTCAACTCACCCTGATCGGGGCGTTGACCATCGGTTTCCTCGCCGCCGGCGCCTGGTCACGCACCGGAGAGGGCGAGGCGGTCCGGCGCCTGTCGAGCTTCCTGTGGTTTCTCGGCATCGTCGGCGTCGCCGGGTGGTTCGGGGTCTTCTCCGATCGAATCATCGCCGTCCACGACGAGTTCCAGGTGCTGTGGATCACCGTACCGACGTTCGTCGCCGCCGCCTTGCTGTGGAAGGCGCTGCCCAAGGTCTTGCAGGTGATTGCCCTGGTCGGCAGTGTTCACGCCGTGGTGCTGAGCGCCTTCGCGCAATTCGACCCGTCGCCTACCGAGTGGTTCGGGCTGATCGTCTGGGGGATCGGCGTCGCCACCGTCCTGTTGGCATGGGGAGGAGCCCTGCAGCCGACGGGCACCTCATACGCCCTCGGCATCGCCGCGATCCTCATCGGACCAAGCATGGCGGCAGGCATGCTCGATACCGCCTGGCCGCTGTGGCTCGGTCTGGTCAGCGCCGCCGTGATGCTTGCGTCGAGCGTGCCCCTGCGCGAAGTGGTGCTCCTCGTCGGCGGAGCAGGCGCCGTCTTCGTGTTCCTCCCTCAGTTGATCTTCACCTACTTCGAGGAATCCCTCGGCGTGCCGGTGGCGCTGTTCCTCTCCGGCGTGGTGCTCATCGGCGCGGCCCTGCTGATCGCAAGGCTCCGTGAGGAGGTGGCCGGAACATGAAACGCGCCACACTCGCCATCGTCTTGTCGGTCCTGGTGCTGGCACTGGTCCTTACCGTGGTGCTGGTCTTCGGCGTCATCCCGTTCCCCGAGTATCCGTCACTCGCCGAGCATCCGGACCCGTCGATCCCCGGAACGGTGGTGTTCACCTTCGGCGACGACCCCCCTTGTCTCGAGGTCGTCCCCGCCGCCGGTGGGGTCCCCAGAGAGCTTCGGTGCGACCGGAACATCGCCGGCAACGGTCTGGCATGGACATCCGACGGGCTGATCGTGACGTTCGATACCTCCACCTACCCACCCCAGTATGCGCTGATCGACCCGGAGTCGGACCAGGTCGTCGAACGGATCGATGCCGGACCGACGGCGGGACCGGATCTTCTCTTCCCCAAGCCTGACATCGCTCGCCGGTCCGATGGAACAGTGCTCACCGCCGATCGTTCGACACGGGGCGCAACCCTGATGATCCAGGAACCGAACAAGGAATCGCGGCTGTTGCTCGAGGTGCGCGGTCCCCGCAACTACCGTTTCGAGATGGTGCGATGGTCCCCCGACGGTAACTGGGTGCTGGCGATCGACTCCGAGGAACGGCTCTTGATCGTGCGCGCCACCGGCGATCCCGAACCGCGAATCCTCGCGGAGGGCGTCGCGCGCTGGATGCCTGCTGCCTGGTATATCCCAGGGTTCACCGACGGAACCTTCCAGGTCCCCGGCCGGTAGGCAGGACAGTCCCACACTGCTCCCGGCGGTGGAGGTCCTCCAGGCCGCTCTCTGCTTCCCCTGCAGGAGACGTACTCAGGATCGCCTCCCCGGAGGAGAAGAGCGAGGAAGGGGTTCCGGTGCAGCCGGGCATACGGACACAACGGGTGATGGGCCGGCGACACCGGCTCGGGTGGCCGCCAGTTTCCTGTCACTATGAGCGTCGATATGCGACGCCAGCATTGACAGGAATCAGACCCCCGCTTTTCCTGTCACTATGAGCGTCGGTATGCGACGCCAGCATTGACAGGAACACGACGACGCGCCGGGATCAGGCCGTCGGACCGGCCTTACTCCACACCAGGAGGCCGGGAATCAGCATCATGGCGGCCAGCACCCAGTCGAAGCGTGCCGGCGCCCCCCGCCATCGATAGTCGAGGAGTGCTATCACGACGAGCGCGACACCGACGAAGATGAGCATGCGGGCCGAGCGACGAAGGATACGTTGCTTCCCGTCCGGCGTGATCGGCGTCAGCCCACTGCTTTCGGCGACGCTCTCGAGCGACCTCGAGACGCCGCGGGACATGAACGCCACCATGCCCGTCGTGTACAAGACGCCGATGCCGACCCAGGCGGGTCGCACGAGGATCAGGACCGCAACACCGAGCACGCTGAGCCCGATGGCGATCGGTATCGTCTTGCGGAGGTGCTCCATCGCCCACTCGGGACCGTTGAGCGCCGCCCGGGTGCTCACCATCCCGCCCCACAGCCCGCCGAGCACTCCGACGGTGGCGACCACATCGACGGCCACCTCGAGCGAAAGGGTGATCACCTACCGGTCCCCGTTCGCTATCTCTTCGAGGCGTCGGATCCGATCCTCGATCGGCGGGTGCGTCGAGAACAGCTTGCCAAACCCACCGCGATTCCGTCCCTTGACCGCCTTGAGTGGGTCGGCGATGAACAGCTGGCTGACCGCCGGATTGACGTTCATCGGAACGCGCGACGTCCCCATCTCGAGTTTACGCAACGCGCTCGCCAGATTGAGTGGCTGCCCGGTGAGTGTCGCTCCGGATGCGTCTGCCTGATACTCACGGGCACGGGAGATGGCCAGACGAATGATCATCGCCGCGATGGGGGCGAGGATGAGGCTCACCAGGGCAACGATCCCGCCGAGCGGGTTGTCACGGCTGCTGCGCCGCCCGCCACCGAACCAAAACGCCATGCGGGCGGAAATCGACAGGGCGGCGGCAAGCATCGCGGCGATGGAGCTGATGAGGATATCCCGATTGCGGACGTGTGACAGCTCGTGCCCGAGAACGCCCTCGAGCTCGCCACGGTCGAGGATCCCCAGAATGCCGGTGGTGACGGCCACGGCGGCGTGGCTCGGGTTGCGCCCGGTGGCGAACGCGTTGGGCTGTGGCGAGTCGATCACGTAGATGCGAGGCATCGGCATGTCGGCCTGGGTGGTGAGGTTCCGCACGATGGAGTAGACCTGAGGAAGTTCCTGCTCGGTGACCGGGCGAGCCCGTGACGCGGCCAGGGCCATCTTGTCGCTGAAAAAGTAGGCCACAAGGTTGATACCGACGGCGAAGATCAGTCCCACGTAGAAACCGCCGGAACCGCGAAACAAGGCCATCCCGAGATACCAGACCAACGCGGAGAGGAACCCGAGGAGGGCGACGGTCTTGAGGTTGTTCATGGACGAATGCTACCGCGCCGCCGGTATCAGCAGGAGATACGGATTACCCCCTCACTCTGTGTGCACCGCTCAACCGCCGAGGGTAGAGTCGACAATGGTCGCTGGGGGCGATCTCTGAGTGTTCCTCAGCGGGGGTACCTGAACGCAACTCGGGAGGAGCGCAGTGAAACGCTACATCATTCTCCTTGCCGTCATGGCTTTGACGGTAGGACTATTGGCAGCACCGGCAGGGGCGACAAACCCCCTGGACCGTGCGACACCACAGCGCGTCGGGGACAGGCCCGTCGTGCTGGACGAGACGTTGACGATGGCGGCGGGGAGCACCATCCAGGTGTTCGTCCAGATGTCCGAGAAGTCGGTCGCCGACTTCGTCGCGAGTGCGGTCGAGTCGGGTGCTCGCAGGCCGTCGCACAACGCCCAAATGGCCCAGAAAGCCAAGGTCGAACGCGAGCAGGCGGATGCCGAACACGACGTGACGGCTGCAGGAGCCACGGTGATCGCCTCGCTCGATGTGGGCGCCAACGGCTTCATCGTCGATGTGGCTCCGGGCGATCTGGTCAAGCTGGCCGAGATCCCCGGCGTGGTGTCGGTGGCACGGGTGACCACGTTCACGCCGGCCAACGAGACGAGCGTCCCGTGGATAGGCGCGCCGTCAGCATGGCATGATCTGTCGCTCACCGGCGCCGGTATCACCGTGGCGGTGATCGACACGGGTGTCGACTACGACCACAAGGACTTCGGTGGACTTGGCGCGGCCGCGTACGCCACGAACGACACGGCGATCGTCGAGCCCGGCAGCTTCCCGACCGCGAAGGTGATCGGCGGATACGACTTCGCCGGGACCTCCTACGACGCCGCCGGGATCCTGGGCTCGGCGACCCCGACTCCCGACCCCGACCCGCTCGACGTGTACGGCCACGGCACCCACGTTGCCGGCTCGGCGGCGGGTGAGGGCGTGCTGTCCGACGGGACGACCTTCACGGGTCCCTATGGTCCGGATGCCTACACGGCCAATACCTTCGAGATCGGTCCGGGCGTGGCACCGGAGGCGCTCATCTACGCCTACAAGGTGTTCGGCGATCAGGCGGGAAGCACCAACCTGACGTCGCTCGCCATCGAGCGGGCACTCGACCCGAACCAGGATGGCTCGATCGACGACCATGTGGATGTCATCAACATGAGCCTCGGCGCAGCGTTCGGCTCGCCGAACGACCCGTCGGCCATCGCCTCGGAGAACGCATCTCGCCTCGGCGTGGTGGTCGTGGCCTCGGCCGGCAACGAGGGCGACATTCCCTACGTGACCGGCGCTCCGGCCGTGGCGCCCGGCGCCATCTCGGTGGCGGCATCGGTCGACGGCGGCTACTCGGTACTCGGGATCCGGGTGAATTCACCTTCGGACGTGGCAGGACTGTACGAAGCGGCCGAAGCGGCGATCACACCGCCTCTGGACGACACCGGAGTCACCGGAGACCTGGCGGTGGCCTACCCGTTGAACGGATGCTCAACACTCGGCAACCCGAGCGAGATCAGCGGAAAGATCGCGTTGATCCAACGCGGATCGTGCTACTTCTCGGAGAAGATCCTCAACGCCCAGGCGGCGGGTGCGGTAGCCGTTGTGGTGTTCAACAACAAACCCGGCCCACCGATCGTGATGGGCGGAAGCAGCGGCGGAATCACCATCCCGGCGGTCATGATCAGCGACATCGACGGAGCCACTCTGAAGGATGTCCTCGATTCGGGGACACCGGTCAATGTGACCCTGAGCGCCGCATTCATCCTGCCGCGGCCGGATCTGGCCGACACACTCGCCTCGTTCAGCTCGCGGGGACCCGGCGTGACCAACCTGTTCAAGCCCGACGTGGCGGCTCCCGGGTTCGGGATCACATCCGCCGCGGTCGGTACCGGCACGCTCGGGGCGACGTTCAGCGGCACCTCGATGGCCTCGCCCCACGTGGCAGGCCTGGCGGCCCTCGTGGTGCAACAGCACCCCGACTGGTCACCGGCGCAGGTGAAGGCGCTGATCCAGAACGGCACCGTTGTGGGTCACGACCAGAGCGGCGCCACCTATCCGCTGGCCCGCCAGGGCGTCGGCGTGGTGCGAGCCGATCGGACGCTCGGCCTGGGCTCGATGGCGATGCCCGGTGGCGTGTCGTTCGGCTACCTGGACCCGACCCGGCGCGACCGTGAGGAGGCCGAGGTGAGGGTCACCAACTTCGGTGACACCACCAAGACCTACTCGATCACCGTAACGCCCAACCAGACGGTTCCCGGTGTCACGGTGACGGCGCCGAGCCTGGTGAAGGTCAGGGCGGGACGAACGAAGAAGATCGAGGTCAAGATCAGCCTCGATCCCGCGGCGATGCCGGCCGACTTCGGCTATTACTCCCAGACCGAGGTGGACGGGTGGCTCACCCTCACCAGCGGTACCGAGGAACTCCAGGTCGGCTACCTGGCGGTGCTCGATCCTGCGGCGAAGTTCGAGGTGCATAGAGCCGGTAGTGACTCGATCACCATCAGGAACTACTCGCGGACGATCGGGTTCGCCGAGGGCTTCACCCTGGCGGAGCGGGGCGGACAGTTGCTCGACAAGACCCCGTTCGCCATCGACGCCACCGGCTACCGCACGAACGCGTTCGGTCCGTACGACGTCGTGCAATTCGGCGTGTCGATGGACAGGGCCTGGAGTGCCCCGTCGGAGGGCGAGGTCGATATCTACCTCGACACCAACCAGGACGGGAGCCCCGACTATGTGCTGGTCGCAGCCGACCTCGGGTTCCTCCTCGGCAGTGCTCCCACCGGCCAGGTCGTCACGGCGCTGTTCGACATAGTGAACGGGGGAGGCTTCCTCGAATGGTACGCGGACGCCGACTACAACGACCGGGTGATGACGCTCACGGTCGATCGCTGGGGCCTGAGCGGCTTCCTGGCGCCCGACGACACCACCTTCGACTACCAGATGGTCGTGTTCGGATCGGCCGGTTCCGTCGATGTCCAGAGCGGGAGCATCGACCTCGCCGACGAGGTGGTGCCGAGTGTCGGCTCGTTCGGCCTGGCACCGGGTGAAAGGACCACGGTGGACCTGGCACCCGCCTCCGGAACGATGGTGTGGTTCTTCCCCAACAACGAGGAGAGGAAGCAGGTCAAGATCGTCGAGCTCGAAGAGGAATGCAGAATGGGCAGGTGCATGGACCACGGGAGCACGGACAGGGATCACAGGATCCGCTGATCCGTTCACGACCATGCGACGAGCCGGAGGGGCGCCGACAGGATCGGCGCCCCTCCCTGTGTCGGGCTTTCTTCGGCTTCGGCGGCCTCGCCGGGGACCGAGAGTCGAGCGGCCTGGCCGGAAGAAGAGCCGGCCGCTACTTGAAGGCGACGATCTGAGGTTCGCCGGGGAGTGAGCACACAACGAAGTTGCCGCTGGTATCGGCGTGGACCGAATAGGTGCTCTGCCCCACCTGGAAGTACATGAGATACCCGTCGATGATGACCTGCAGGTACACCATCCCCTTCTCCGGACAGCCCAGAGCCGAGCTCGGCCACTGCACCGCCATCGCCCCCAGAGAGACCACTTCGGCCTCGGAGACGTCGAGATCGGCTGCCAAACGCTTGCGCGCCGCCGATTCCAACGAGGCGGGCACGGTCGTGTCGGCCACGAACCACGACGGAACCGCGGCAGCGATCGGTTCTCCGATACGTTCGGAAGGCGGAACCGTCACGGTGGTAACCGTAGTGCTTTCCTGAGCGGTCGTGGTCGGTGCCGGTGCGGGCTCGGTGGTCGTGGTGGCATTCGCACCGGCCGCAGGTTCGACGGCCGTCGTGTTCGCAGCCGCCGTCGTCTCGGCCGTCGGTACCGTTGTCGCCGCGGGGACCACCGTCGTGGACGTCCCCGAGACGGCCGCAGGCACCTGGCCGGGTGCACCGCAGGCCGTCAGCACGATGGCGGTGACGATGACAAGTGTGATCGATCTCATCGTTCTCGTCTCCTGATGAACCACCACTTCGACGATCCCGACCGGTTCAACGGTTCCCGATGCTCCTGAATCCTACCCCGACGCGGTTCGGTGCACTCCCGGAAGCCAACGAGCATCGGCCATGCACACCGCCCGAGGCGATCGTTACCTCGAACAGAGATCGCCTTCGGACCGGTCCTTCGGTTTGCCCTGTCGTGACGCACCTGCCGGCATGATCCTCCCAGGACACCGCCGCCACTCGCTCGACGACCCGTCGAGCGGTGGAGTGAACCGGGCGGGACTTGCACGCCTTTTCACTTGTGTGCGATCAACACCCGGAAGTCGCCCAGACCGCGAGGATGCATGAGTGTCTCCGCGTTCGTCCGATCGGACCGCACTTTCAAGCGTTCCATGGGGTCACCGTCGCGAGCGAGGGCCAGTTCCTGTTCCCGCAGTCCGCGGACACGGTCGGCCAGACCGAGGGAAGCCAGGAACTCGTCCTGACGGTGCATCTCGGCCGAGGCTCCGGCAGCTTCGGCGACGGCCAGGAGTGCGCTGAAGTTCACATCGGCCGTGATATCGGTCTCACCCGGCTCTGCCAACGGATCGGGGCCGAGATGGTGCGCTCGGTAGGTGCGCAGCGTGCCTTCGGCACGACGGTGCTCCAACTTCTCGGCGGTCTCGCCATAGTCGACCACCACGACTGCTCCCCACACCAGCGCGTCGAGAGCCCGGCGGAGCCACTCGGATGCGGCAAGCTGCACCTCGACACGTCCCCCTTCTGGACAGGGCAGACCGAACCGATTCGCCCATGCGGTCACTTCCGGGCGCGCCGGATGTGGAACCGGCACGAGACGACCGTCCTCGACACCGACCCAACGCTCCTCCCACGTCTCGCCCTTGCGAACGGCGATGGAGACAGGCAGGTTGTCGAGCAGCTCATTGGCGATGATGACACCCGAGAACGGCGCAGGGATCTCGTCGAGGGATGAGACGATGTCCTGTCCGGGGAGTATCTCCCCGAGAGCCGCCCGGGCCGCCACGGAAGCCTCCACCGCCCACGCATCTACAGGATGCTCGAGCGAGGCGAGGAGCGGTCTCAGAAGGGAGCCGGAGCCGGCGCCGACCTCGACGAGGATGTGCCCGCCTCCAGCCGCCCCGGCTCCACACCTGCCCCCATCGCCGCCGGTTCGTTCCTCGCCGGGGCCTCTTCCCTCCGAGGGGGAAGAGAAGATCCGGTCGACGAACTTGGCGAGCGTCTCGCCGAACAGGGGGCTCACCTCCGGGCTCGTCAGGAAGTCGCCTTCCTTGGTCGACCGCAGCTTCCCGGAGCCGAAGAAACCGTCCTCAGGGTCGTAGAGGGCGATCGCCTGGAACTCCTCGAACGGCATCGGGCCTTCCTGACGGATCTGTTCGATCAGTTGATCCCGCAACGGCCGACGCCCCGAATCAGTCCTCACGACCGATCGAACCATGCAGCCTCGTGAACGTTGCCGCCGTATGTAACGAAACCGCGTTTCTCCACAAGACGGAGTATCCCATCAGATCGGCACAGATTGAGCGGCTCTCCTCCTCGCACCGGCATCACCCGGCATGCTTCAGAAAGACCGCGCCGAGGGGAGGTACGGTGACGTTGACCGAGAACGGCCTGCCGTGTGAGGGAGAGTCATGAGCCTCGATTCCCCCGAGGTTACCCATGCCCGAGCCGCCGTACACGGCTGCGTCACTGTTGAGGATCTCGGTCCACACACCGTCTCGCGGCACTCCCAACCGGTAGTTGTAGCGTGGCACCGGTGTGTAGTTCATCACCACGAGCACCATGTCGTCGGGACCTTTGCGAAGATAGGCCAGGACACTCGATCCCGGATCGTTCGCCTCGACCCACTCGAACCCCGCCGGGTCGCAGTCCATCTCGTGCAACGCCGGTTCCTCGCGGTACAGGCGCGCCAGGTCGGCCACCAGACTGCGCACCCCGCGGTGGGGCTCCCACTCGAGCAGGCTCCAGTCCACGCTCGCGTCGTGATCCCACTCGGACCACTGGGCGATCTCCCCGCCCATGAACAGCAGCTTCTTGCCGGGCTGACCGAACATCGAGGAGAACAGCAGGCGCAGGTTGGCGAACTTGCGCCAGTCGTCACCGGGCATCTTGCCGATCAGCGATCCCTTCCCGTGCACGACCTCGTCGTGGGACAGCGGCAGGATGTAGCTCTCGGTGAACGCGTACAAGCCTCGAAAGGTCAGCTCGTTGTGATGGAACCGACGGTAGATGGGATCCAGCGAGAAGTAGGCGAGCGTGTCGTGCATCCAGCCCATGTCCCATTTGAACCCGAACCCGAGGCCGCCCAGGTAGGTGGGGCGGGACACCATCGGCCAGGCGGTCGACTCCTCGGCGAATGTCTGCACGTCCGGATACGCCCCGTACACCTCCTCGTTGAAGCGGCGCAGGAAGTCGATCGCCTCGAGGTTCTCGTTGCCACCGTACCGATTCGGAATCCACTCGCCCTCTTTGCGTGAGTAGTCGAGATAGAGCATCGAGGCGACCGCGTCGACCCTGATGCCGTCGGCGTGGTAGCGGTCGAGCCAGGACAGCGCAGATGAGAGGAGGAACGAGCGAACCTCATTCCGTCCGTGGTTGAACACATAGCTGCCCCAGTCGGGATGGAAGCCCTGACGGGGATCGGCATGCTCGTACAGGTGGGTGCCGTCGAAGAGGCCCAGTCCATGCTCGTCGGTGGCGAAGTGTGAAGGCACCCAGTCCAGGATCACCCCGATACCGGCCTGGTGAAGCGTGTCGACGAGGAACATGAAGTCCTGCGGTGTCCCGAAACGCGATGTCGGCGAGAAGTAGCCGGTGGTCTGGTAGCCCCACGAGCCGCCGAACGGATGCTCCATCACGGGAAGGAACTCGACATGGGTGAACTCGAGTTCCCGCACGTACTCGGCGAGCAGCGGTGCCATCTCCCGGTAGCCGAGTGTGCCGCCATCCCCGCCCTTGCGCCAGGAACCGAGGTGCACCTCGTAGATGGCGATCGGACCGTCGGCACGGTTGTGGTCGCCCCGCGAGGCCATCCAGTCACCGTCCTCCCACTCGTAGTCGAGATCCCACACGACCGAGGCGGATCGAGGCGGTATCTCCGCGTAGGTTGCGTACGGATCCGCCTTGTACACCTCGTTGCCCGAATCTCGATTCCGAACCAGGTACTTGTACGTCTGGCCCTTCTCGACACCCGGTACGAACCCTGCCCAGATGCCGGAGTCGCCTTGGGGCTCCAGCGGGTTGGCCGTTTCGTCGTAGTCGTTGAAGTCACCGGCCACCGACACATAGCCGGCGTCGGGAGCCCACACCGCGAAACGACAGCCGTCATCGACCAGGTGCGCGCCCAGCTTCTCGTACAGGCGCGTGTGGGACCCTTCGTTGAAGAGGTAAAGATCGTCGGCAGTCAAGTCTTCGGGTTTGGCACTCATGCCGCCAGCCTAGGCTCCCGCTTCTCGTGACGCCTCGCGGGAATAATCCCTGTCAAACGTCACGAGAACGGGGAATTAGAAGCCGCCGGCCAGAACTTTCGTCGCATCCGAGAAGAACGTCACGATGCCCGGGACCGCACCGGCGACCAGCACGACCGCTGCGGTGATCCCCAGCGCCAGGCTCAACGCCATCGAGGTCGGGCGCTCCCGGATCTCGGCCTCGGGAACCGTCGCCGGGACCGGATCCATCCACATCGCCTTCACGACCCGTGCGTAGTAGTAGATCGCCACCACCGAGTTGAGTGCTGCAATCACTGCAAGCGCGACCGCCCAACCGCTCCCCGCGGTCAACGCGACCCGGAACATCACGAACTTGGCGAACCATCCGGCGAGCGGCGGGATCCCCGCCAGGCCGAAGAAGAACACGACGCCGAGAGAGGCGAGGCCCGGAGCGTAGGTGGCCATCCCCGCCCACCCGTCGATATCCCCCGACCCGGCCTTGCGGGAGCCGGCGATCACGAGGGCAAAGGCGCCCAGGTTCATGAACGCGTAGATCACCAGATAGGTCACGGTGGCGGCCACGGCGTCCCCGAGGCCCTCGGGTCCCACGTAGGGCGCGACCACGAACGGGACCAGCATGAACCCTGCGTGGGAGATCGACGAGTACGCGAGCATCCGGACGATGTTGTCCTGTTTGAGCGCCGACAGGTTGGCGAGCGTCATCGACAGCGCCGCCATCACCCACACCATCGGCGCCCACACCGCCGAGGCCGGGCCGAATGCCCGGTACGCGATCGCCATCAGCGCAACGAACCCGGCCGTCTTCGAGCTCACCGACAGGTACGCGGCAATCGGAATGGGTGCACCCTCGTAGGTGTCCGGTGCCCAAAAGTGAAACGGCACCGCCGACACCTTGAACCCGATCCCGGCAAGGATGAACAGCACCGCCATGATGAATGCCGGCTCATGCACGAGACCCCCGGCCGCGGCGGCGATCCGATCGTACGTGAGGGCCCCGGTGAGACCGTACACGAACGAAGACCCGTAGAGCAGCAGCGCAGACGCGAGGACACCCAGCAGGTAGTACTTGAGGGCAGCCTCATTCGACTTCAGATCGCCCTTACGGAACCCGGACAACACGTACATGGGAGTGGCCACCAGCTCGATCCCGATGAACAGGCTGATCAGATCCCGGCCGGACGCAAGCACCAGCGAACCGAGAATCGACAGCAACAGCAGGAAGTAGTACTCGCCTTCGTAGTAGCGGTCCGATTCCACGTACGAGAACGACATCAGCAACACGACGTAGCCCGCCATGAGGAACACACCCTTCATGACGAGTGCGAATGGATCGACGACATAGCTGCCGTCGAACAGGACCCTGACCCCGACCGGGGACAACGCCATCACGACCAACGGCACCGCAGCGAGCGTCGTTCCGATCACCGCGATGATGGCGGCCCAGAACTTGCGTTCCTTCGACAGCCACAAGTCGGCAAGCAGCACCACCATGGCGGTGGCCGCAATGATGATCTCGGGCGCCAGTGCCAGGTAGTCGATCACCCGTCAGCCCCCAAACGCCTTGGTCACCAGCGCCACGACGGCGCCGTTGGTTGCCCCGAACACCAACCGGGGGAACACGCCGATGGCCACGACGAACACCATGAGTGGCACCCATGCGCTCAGCTCGTAAGGATCGGCATCGACCAGTGCATGGCCTTCCCATTCGGCACTCGGCTCACCGAGGTTCACCCGTTGCAGCATCCACAGCATGTATCCGGCCGTCAGCACGGTGCCGATCGCGCCGAGCACCATCGCCGTACGGAATACGCCCAGGCTCAGACCTGCCGCCGGGTTGTACGATCCGACCAGCGACAGGAACTCGCCCCAGAAGCCTGCGAGGCCGGGCAGACCCAGCGAGGCGATCGCGGCAAAGCCGAGGATGGCGCCCATCTTCGGCATCAGCTTCTGGTTGCCGCCCAGTCGGGCCATATCTCGTGTGTGATAGCGGTGCGCCATCGACCCCGCCACGAAGAACAGCAGGCCCGTGATCAACCCGTGAGCGACCATCCCGATCACCGCCGCGTTGATGCCCACCACCGTGAGCGTCGAGATGCCCAGCATGACAAACCCCATGTGACCGACCGACGAGAACGCGATCAGCCGTTTCATGTCCGACTGAGCCAGACAGGCGAGCGCTCCATAGATGATCCCGATCACCGCCAGGACCGCAATGGCAGGCGCCCAGTGCCGCGCCTCCTGGGGAAGGATCGGCAGGCTGATCCGAATGAACCCGTACGAGCCGAGTTTCAGCAGGATTCCGGCCAACAGCACGGAACCCACCGTCGGTGCGGCCGTGTGGGCATCCGGAAGCCAGGTGTGCAGCGGCCACATCGGCACCTTCACCGCAAACCCGAGGAACAGGGCCCCGAAGACGAGGAACGCGAACGTGCCGCCGAATGCGCCTGACGTGCCGAGGTCGATCAGCTTCGGAATGTCGAACGTTCGGACGAAGGGCGCGGAGGCGCCGGAGCGGTAGTAGAGCGCCAGGAATCCCAGCAGCATGAACGCAGACCCGAACAAGGTGAACACGAAGAACTTGATCGCGGCGTAAAGACGTGTCTCCGCCTCGATCTTGAACCCGGGAACCTTCATCTTCGTCTTGTCGCCCCAGATACCGATCATGAAGTACATCGGGAGGAGCACCAGCTCGAAGAACACGAAGAACAGCACCAGGTCGAGAGCAACGAACGTTCCGTTCATCGCCGTGCCCAGGATCAGGATGAGGGCCATGAACGCCTTCGGGTTGTACGGCTCCGGCCAATGGTTGAACGTGTAGATCACCGCCAGCATCGTGAGCACGACCGACAGGGCCAGCATCGGCAACGAGATCCCGTCGACGCCGATGTGGTACCGGGCGTTGATCGAGACGATCCACGGAAGATTCGTGCCGAACTGGAATGCGGAAGATCCTGCGCCGTAGTTGAAGCGGGCGATCATCACGGCGGCGAGCACGACGGGCAGTGCGGTGAACGTCAACCCGAGCCCCTTGACAGCGGCCAGGTTCTTCTTCGAGGTGAGCATCACCGCCAGTGCTCCTGCCAGCGGCAAGAACACGACAAGCCCCATCCGTTATCGAACCATGCCATCTGTCCATCCTCCTAGGTGAATATCACGATTGCGATCACCAGTAGCGCCACACCGACAAGCGTCATGGCGGCGTACTGCTGCACCTTCCCGGTCTGCAACCGTCGTACCCGCCCGCCCGCCGAGCCGGTGACGATCGCTGCGGTGTTCACCGCCAGGTCGATGCCCTTCTGGTCGAGGTCCCCGTACACGAAACGGGAGATCAGGCGGGCGAGAACGCCTGCGCCGTTGACGACCCCGTCGATGATGTACGAGTTGCTCCAGTCGACTGCTCTGGCGATCGGCCCCTTGATCGGGTTGACCAGCATCGCCAGGTACAAGTCGTCGAGGTAGTACTTGTGCTCCAGGAACGGCCACAGTACCGGGATTCGCACCCGATCCCGCGCGACCTGCGTGTCCGCATCCGCGTAGTAGAAGAAGTAGGCGATGATCAGACCCGCCAGCGCAAAACCCAGCCCGGTGAGCATCACCGGCACATCGAACGCCTCCGGTGCAAACGAGGGGAAGGTGATGGCTCGCACGCCCACCCACTCGTGGAACCCCTCGTAGATGCCGGGGATGTTCACCCATCCTGCGACGAGCGCGGCGACTCCCAGGATCGCCATGGGAACAGCCATGACCGCCGGGGATTCGTGAACATGCGCGTCGCCCTTGTACGTGCCGAAGAACGTGAGGAACATGGCGCGCCCCATGTAGAAGGCAGTGATGAACGCCCCCAGGATCCCTACCCACATGGCAGCCCGATATCCGTTCTGACCGAGCGTCGCCAAGATCTCGTCTTTGGAGAAGAACCCGGCGAACGGGATGATGGCCACGAGAGCGAGCGTGGCCGAGGTGAACGACCAGAACGTCACCGGCATCTTCTTGCGCAAACCCCCCATATCGCTCATGTTGTTGGAGTGCACCGCGTGGATCACCGAGCCTGCGGTGAGGAACAACAGACCCTTGAAGAAGGCGTGGGTCCACAGATGGAACAGCCCGGCCGTGTACCCGCCGGCGCCGAGTGCTGCCACCATGTAGCCCAGTTGGCTCACCGTGGAATAGGCGAGGACGCGCTTCAGGTCGTCCTGGACGATCGCCAGCAGCCCAGCGATGAGGAGGGTGATGGTACCGATCACGACGATCAGTACCCTCATGTCGGCGGCCATCCCGGCATACAGGGGGTACATGCGGGCGATGAGGTACACGCCGGCGGTCACCATGGTGGCCGCATGCATCAGTGACGACACCGGCGTCGGCCCCGCCATCGCATCCGGCAGCCAGACGTGGAACGGGAACTGGGCGCTCTTGCCCATCGCCCCGATGAACAACAGCACGCCACCGAGCACCGCGACCGGTCGCAGAACGGCGGCGTTCGCCGTGGCCGCGTCGAGGATGCTCGAATAGCGGAACGAACCGACGGCAGTCCCGAGGATGATCGCCCCGATGATCAGGCCGATGTCGGCGACCTTGTTCGTATAGAAAGCCTTCATGCCGGCAGAGGAGTTCTCTTTCTGCTCCCAGTAGTGGCCGATCAACAGATAGGAGGCAATCCCGACGCCCTCCCATCCGACGATCAGCTGGATGAGGTTCGGGGCCGACACGAGTACGAGCATCGACCCGGCGAAGAACGTGAATGCGGCAAAGAACCATGTCACACGCACGTCGCCCTTCATATACCCGAGGGCGTACGTAAAGACCAGGAATGACAGGGTCCCGACGACGAAGTACATCATCGTCGAAAGCCCGTCGACGACCCATCCCCACTCGACGGTGACGCTGCCGATCTGTGCCACCTGGATGCTGTGTTCGTAGACGACTCCCTGGGTGATGTTGAGGATCAACAGCACCGCGGCGTAGACGAACACGAATCCCATCGCACCGACGGCGATCTCGCCGCCTTCGCGCGGCATGCGCTTGCCGAAGAAGATGATCGCAAGCATGGCGGCAAACGGAACGACGACGATCAGCCATGCCCACTGTGCGAGCCATCCGCCGGTGGTTGCGTGGACGATCTCTTCAGAAGCGAGGATCTGGGGTATCACGGCGTCACCACCTCATCAGATCGAGCTCGTCTACGTTCGCAGAACGTCGATTCCGGAAGATGAGCAGCACGATGGCAAGACCGATGCCGACCTCGGCGGCAGCCACGCTGATCACGAAGATCGCGAACACCTGGCCTCCGGCGAACGACGTGCGCAACGCGGCTTCGAAGGCGATGAGGTTGAGGTTGACGGCGTTGAGCATCAACTCGATCGCCAGCAGGACCATGACGGCGTTGCGGCGGATCAACAGGCCATACACTCCAAGCGAGAACATCAGCGCACCGAGGATCAGGTACTGGACGAGGGTCATTCGTGTCCTCCCGTCGGACGGCCGCGATGTTCGGCACTCGGCACCTCGTGCCCGGGGGATGTCGGCCGTGTCATGTCGTCTCCCCTTCATCGGCTTCGTCATCCGCAGGCGACTCGTCGGCCCGAGCGAGTGTGATCCCGCCGATGAGGGCTGCCAACAGGACGAACGAGACGACCTCGAACGGGAGAACGAAGCGACTCATCAACTGGTTGCCGATGAGCTCCGTTGCCGTCCCGGTGCCGACTTTGCTCACCATCCGACCTCCGAACGCCGAGATGGACGAGAACGCCATCACGGCGAACGTCAGCAGAGCTGCCGTGGCGGCCAAACCTTTGCGGGGGTTGTCGACTTCGGCTTTCGGGCCGGTCGGAGCCCTGGTGATCATGATGCCGAACAGGAAGAGCACGATTACGGCACCGATATAGACGAGCACGAGCACCCAGGCAACGAACTGCGCGCCGAGCACGAGGAACAGCCCGGCCGTGCCGGCGAGTGCGGCGACGAGGAACAGCGCCGCATGCACGATATTGGTCGCCGTCACGACCCGCAGGGCAGAGACGGCGATGAACACCGCCAGCACGAGGAACCACCAGTTGGAAGCTTCTGCGAACCAGCCGTCCATCACTTCTCCTCCAACGCCGGAGGCTCCGGCACCGTTGCGAGCCACTCGCCCAACTTGGCCTTGTCGTGCAGCAGCGACTGCATGTCGTACTCGCCGTATTCGTACTCGGGGCTCCAGAACAGAGCGTCGAAAGGGCACACTTCGACACAGATCCCGCAGTACATGCACAGTGCGTAGTCGATGTCGAAGCGGTCGAGAACCGCACGACTGCGCGGGCGGCCGCCCGGCCTGCTCGGCGGCTTCTCCTCCTTGTGCCCTTCGATGTAGATGCACCAGTCCGGGCAGTTGCGGGCGCACAGCATGCAGACCGTGCACGCTTCCTCATCGAGTGCGATGACGCCGCGGGCCCTCGTCACCGGGACTTCTTTCTCGTCCGGATACATCACCGTGACGGGCTTCGTGAACATGGTGCTGAAGGTCACCCAAAGACCTTTGAGAAGTCCCTTGCCGGTGTAGAGCGCCATCAGTGCCCCATCCCGTGGGTAGCGTGCGGACGGCACCGAGCCGTCGGTGTCGAAGGCGAGGACGCGGGAAGAAGACGTATCCGGCGCGGTGCTCGAAGGACGAGGGTGAAGCATCCGGCGTCGATGGCCTGCGGAACGTGGGCGATGCGTGCGAATCGGCGCATTCAGAACACCACCTTGAAGACTGCCGTGACGGCGATGTTGGCAAGCGCCAGCGGGACGAGCCACTTCCATGCGATCGCCTGCAGTTGGTCCTCCCGAAAGCGTGGGAACGTCCAGCGGAGCCAGATCACCAGGAATGAGAGCGCCAACGTCTTGGCGACCACGATGAATGGACCCGCCACCGGTGTCGTTACCCCCCAGAAGCCCCAGCCACCCAGGAAGAGGGTCGCTGCGATCGCCGAGTAGGCGAAGATGCCGGCGTACTCGGCGAGGAAGAAGAAGAGGAACCGGAACCCCGAGTACTCGGTGAGGTATCCGGTCACCAACTCGGACTCGGCGATCGGCATGTCGAATGGGGTTCGGTTCATCTCGGCGAGGGCGGCCAGCAGGAACAGGAAGAATCCGACGAACTGGGTGAACGCGAACGGCCATCCCTGAACGATCTGCGCTTCGACGATGCCCTGCATCGACATGGTGCCGGCCTGGATGACGACGCCCACGACGGCAAGCACCATCGGCAGTTCATATGCGATGAGTTGGCCACCGGCCCGCAGTGCGCCGATCAGTGAATACTTGTTGCCGGACGACCACCCGGCCATGAGCACCCCGAGCGTACCAACCGAGCAGATCGCCAGGGCGTAGAAGATGCCCAGGCCGAGATCGGCGCCGATGGCGTAAGCACTCGAACCGAAGGGAATGATCAAGAACACGGCAACGGTCGAGATCATCACGAGAACCGGCGCCAGAGAGAACACCGGACGGTCGGCGTTGTTGGGAATGATGTCCTCTTTCTGGAGGAACTTCAGACCGTCGGCGATGAGTTGCGCCCAGCCCCATCGGCCCCCTGCGTAGTACGGACCGACCCGTGACTGCATGTGCGCGGACAGCTTCAACTCGGCGTATCCGACGACGAGCGCCGTCGCCGGCACGATCGCGAAGACCACCACCAGCTTGATGACGAGTTCGAGACCGAAGCTCACCGGCCCACCTCCGGCGGGCCGAAGTCAACGGTCAGCAGTCGACAGTCGCCCGGCACGGTGTGGGGAACTGAAGACTGAATACCGATGACTGAGAACCGGCTCATCGATCCACGTCTCCCAATACGAAGTCGAAGCTGCCGAAGATGGCGATGAGGTCCGGAACCAACACCCCTTCGAGCAACTCCGGAAGCACCGAGATGTTCGAGAACGAGGCGGTGCGCACCTTGAACCGGTACGGGCCCGTGCCCCCCTCGGAGACCAGGTAGTAGCCCATCTCGCCCTTCGGGTTCTCGGCCCGCATGTAGATCTCGCCCTTCGGAAGCTTGATCACCTTCGGCACCTTGGCGATGATCGGCCCTTCCGGGATTCCGTCGATGGCCTCGAGAATGAGCTTGGCCGACACTCGGATCTCGTGGAGCCGCATGATGTAGCGGTCGTAGCAGTCCCCCGCTTCACCGGTCGGCACCCAGAAATCGAAGTCGTCATACGGCAGGTAATCCTCGGTCCTGCGAAGGTCGAACTCCGGGCCGGACGCACGCAGGTTCGGGCCGGAGACTCCGTACGCAGCGGCGAGTTCGGCGCTCATCACGCCGATGCCCTTCGTCCGGCCGAACAGGATCTCGTTGCCGACGATCAGATCGTACAGCTCGTCACAAACGGCGAGGACTTTCGCCATTGCCTCCCGAGTCTCCGCGTAGAAGCCCTTCGGGAGGTCCTGCACGACCTTCTTCTGGGTGGCACCGGCGCCGGCCACGGGTTTGATACCGCCGATCCGATTGAAGTTCGGATGGAACCGCCCTCCGGTCACCGACTCGATGAGGTCGAGCACTCGCTCGCGTTCACGAAAGGCGAAGAAGAACGGGGAAGCGGCACCCAACTCCAGCGGGTAGGACGCCATGAACAGGAAGTGCGATCCGATACGCGCCATCTCGGTGAGGATGAGCCTGATGTACTGCGCTCGCGGTGGTGGCTCGATCTCCATCAGGCGCTCTGCCGCGACCACGAACGGGATCTCGTTGGCATACCCGGACACCCAATCGATCCGGTTCAACAAAGCGATGATCTGCGGGTACGTGCGTACCTCGGCGAGTTTCTCGTACCCTCGGTGCATATAGCCGATCACCGGTTGAACGTCGACGATACGTTCTCCATCGATCCGGGCCTTGAGTCGCAGCACGCCGTGCGTCGATGGGTGTTGCGGGCCGATATTCAGTGTCATCTCGGGGGTTTCGAGCTCCAGTGACACTGCCGCTTCGGCAAGGTGCATCATGGCACGCGGGTCGACGTTCATGAGGTCGCCTCAGGCATCGGCTCGACGTCGACAGACCCGGGCCACGGCCGCAGCTCACGGCTCAACAACGGGAAGGACTTGCGCATCGGGTTGCCTTCGAACCCTTCCGGAAGGTAGATATTGCAGAGGTCCGGGTGGCCGATGAACTCGATGCCGA
Source organism: Actinomycetota bacterium (assembly GCA_013152275.1). Taxonomy (NCBI): domain Bacteria; kingdom Bacillati; phylum Actinomycetota; species Actinomycetota bacterium. The sequence goes on from JAADGS010000063.1 coordinate 20,554, forward strand.
ACATCTCGAACGCTTCACGCTCGTGCCAGTTGGCGCCCTTGTACACGGACACGAGACTGTCGATATGGGGGGTGTCTTTCGCAATGCCGGTCGTAAACGTGACCCGGCGCCCCTCGGTGATATCGGCGACAGTCGCGAGAATCTCGAAGCGCTCCACGACATGATCGGCGGGCGCGTCCCCAACCTGCACCTCGTTGGACCACTCGATCACCGACAGCCAGGAGAAGAAGACGAGTCCGAGATCGTTCTGCGCCTTTCGGAGTGCGTCGACCCAACGGTCCGGCTTCACGTGTGCCTTGACCGTGCGGTGACGCACCGCCACCGGATCGGCGAAACCCAGCACGTCGTACACGTGCTCCGCATAGGCAAAGAGGATCTCGTGGGGAGTCTGAACTTCAGACGGGCCGCTGCTCATGCTCTCTCCACTTCTCCTGCATGTCTTCTCCCTGGATCTTCTGCTGCAACAAGACGACGCCTTCGAGCAGCGCCTCGGGGCGGGGAGGACACCCAGGAACATACACGTCGACGGGGATGATCTGATCGACGCCCTTGGTGACCGAGTAGGAGTCCCAGTAGGGGCCACCGCTGTTCGAGCAGGATCCCATGGAGATGACGTATTTGGGATCGGGCATCTGCTCGTAGAGGCGACGTAGGGAGGGAGCCATCTTGTCGGTGAGCGTTCCCGCCACGATCATCAGGTCTGCCTGCCGTGGGGAAGCAGGAAACGGAATCACGCCAAAACGCATGATGTCATACCGGGGGGCGGCAGCGGCCATCATCTCGATTGCACAGCAGGCAAGGCCGAAGTTGAACATCCACAGCGAGTACTTGCGGCTCCAGTTCAGCAACCACGACACCGGCTTCGGTACGCCAAACTTGTCGATCACACCCACTTGAGGACCCCTTTGCGGATCGCATACACGAGACCGGCCGCCAGCACGGCGATGAAGATGAGCATCTCGACGAGACCGAACATGCCGAGCTTCTCGAGGATGAGTGCCCACGGGAAGATGAAGACGGCCTCGACATCGAATACGACGAACAGCAGGGCGTAGATGTAGTAGCGGACCTGACTCTGGCTCCAGTCTTCGCCGACGGGGTCGACGCCACATTCGTAGGTCAGCAACTTCGCTGCATGCGGGTTGGCGGGCCGGAGAGCGGAGGCGATTCCGAGGAAGAGAAGCACGAGGACCACGCCCAATCCAATGAAGGCGGCAACACTCACGTAGTCCTGGAAGTAAGCGCTCAACGCCCCACCCTTCTCGCCACGACGGGGCACGCCGCCCCGTCGTGAACGCAGTATAGGAATCAGAGTGAGGCCCTCCGAACTCGGCCGCATATCGCGGCTCGCGGCTCGCAGGCAGGATGTTTCCTCCCCCGGGAGACCGAAGGCCTGCGCCGGGCCGCTCCCCCTCCCGGCTTCGCCGTATCCTCCCCTCGCGGCGCGCTGCGGCCCGGAGGGACAGGCACGTTCCACCGGTTTGCGCACTGTCCACATGGCGCTTCGCGAAACGCCCCGTCATCGAGGGATCCCCGCCCACATCGCGTTCCGGCCGGGCTCCCCCAAACGGGGGAGCCCGGCTTGTGACCTTTGCAGAAGCACACGTGACCTTCAGCCGTGTTCGTTACCCAGGCCCATGTGATTCACTGGTCACAGATAACCACTCCCTATGGTTTTGGAGGATCCCTCATGATCGCATCGAAGAATGTTCGGATCATCGCAACGGTCGTCATCCTCTTTGGCCTCCTGTTCACACTCGCCGGAGCCGCAACCTGGTTGACGGTCCGGTCCGCTCTCGCCGACGAGCACATCACCGTATCGAAAGACGCGGCGAGTTTCGGCGGCAAGACGGTCACGGGTCCGCTCACGGCCTACGCTCAGGCCGAGATCATCAAGGAACACGCGCTGAAGGCGACCGGCGGCAAAACCTACGCTCAACTGGATCGTGAAGATCCTGTCCGGCAGACGGCGATGACCGCCTCCTTCCTGCGGGCGTCGCTGTTCACCTCCGTAGTTGCCTTCGGCGTGGCGGCCATGGCGATCGGACTCGGATTGGTCCTGATACTGATCGGTTTCGTGGTGCTCCAAACCGCTCGAGGCCTCGCAACCGTTCCCAGGAGGACCCCGGCTGTCCCGTAGCCGTTCTGGGCGAACCGGTCGGCAGCGACCCCCACCGGCCCGGTGGGGGTCGCTCTCGTGGGAAGCCTCCGGGCCATCCAGGTACCCTTGTGTCATGTACGACAAGAAACGAATCGAGATACTCGGTCACACGATGGCCTATGTCGAGGTCGGCCAAGGGAACCCGATCGTCTTCTTGCACGGCAATCCGACGTCGTCTTATCTGTGGCGCAACGTCATCCCCCACCTCGAAGGTCTTGGGCGGTGCATCGCCCCCGATCTGATCGGCATGGGCGATTCGGACAAGATTCCCGGCTCGAAATACCGGTTCGTCGACCATGCAGCCTATCTCGAAGGCTTTCTGCACGCCCTCGAGGTCCAAGACCGTGTGATCCTCGTCCTGCACGACTGGGGCTCCGGGCTCGGCTTCGAATGGGCAGAACGGCACCGCGCAGCCGTCAACGGCATCGCGTACATGGAGGCCGTCGTACGTCCCGTCACCTGGGAAGAATGGCCTGAGACGGCCAGACCGATGTTCGAGGCGATGCGCTCTCCTGCCGGAGAAGAGATCATTCTCGAAAAGAACGTCTTCATCGAACGGATCCTGCCGGCATCGATCATGCGCACACTCACCGAGGAGGAGATGAACGAGTATCGCCGGCCCTATCTGACTCCTGGAGAGGGCCGCCGGCCGATGCTGACCTGGCCACGGGAGATCCCCATCAACGGAGAGCCCGCCGATATGCACGAGGTCGTCTCGCACTATTCGAGATGGTTGTCGACATCGCTCGTCTCCAAGCTGTTCATCGATGCCGACCCCGGCATCATCCTCACCGGACCGCAACGGGAGTTCTGCAGGACGTGGCCGAACCAGGAGGAGGTGACGGTGCGAGGTCTGCACTTCATCCAGGAGGACTCTCCACACGAGATCGGTGAGGCGATCGCCCGTTTCGTCCGTAGGATCGGATAGTTGCAGCAGAACGTCACAAGAACGTGAGAGTTCGCATCGAGATACGGGGCGCAGTCCAGGGCGTGGGTTTTCGCCCCTACGTCTACCGCCTCGCTGCCGAAGAGGGCCTCGCCGGATGGGTGGTCAACGACACTCGCGGAGTGTTCATCGAGGTGGAAGGACCGGAGCGAGCGATCACCCGATTCATGGATCGCCTCCCGGTGGAGCACCCCCCACTCGCGCATGTCGAGTCGATACGCAGCGCCGGGACGGAACCTCTTGGCGAACGGAACTTCCACATCAGGGTCAGTGACTACCAGGGGGCCAAGACGGCATTGATCCTTCCGGATGCCGCGACGTGTGCAGCCTGCATGAGCGAGGTCTTCGATCCCCAGGATCGCCGTTTCCGCTACCCGTTCACGAACTGTACGAACTGCGGGCCCCGATTCAGCATCATCGCCGATCTGCCGTACGACCGACCGAACACGACGATGGTCGGATTCACCATGTGCGACCGGTGCCGCACGGAATACGAAGATCCGGCGAACCGCCGTTTCCATGCCCAGCCGAACGCCTGCCCGGACTGCGGACCGCAACTCGAGCTGTTGGAACGCGAGGGGGACCGGTTCCGTCCGGTTGCCCGAAGCGATGAGGCGCTGGCCGGAGCCGCAGCGGCGCTCGCCGACGGCAAGATCGTCGCAGTGAAGGGCCTCGGAGGGTTCCACCTGATGGTCGACGCCGCCGATGCGAGGGCGATCTCGATGCTGCGAAGCCGCAAACCTCGACCCGACAAGCCACTCGCGTTGATGGCTCGCGACCTCGACCAGGTCCGGACGCTCGTCGAGACCGATCGAGTTGCAGACGCTCTCCTCACCTCTCCTGAGGCACCGATCGTCCTGCTGCGCCGGAGGCCGGGGGCGCCTGCAGCCGGAAACGTGGCACCCGGCAACCCGACGCTGGGCGTCATGCTTGCGTACACGCCGCTGCATCATCTGTTGCTCGACGCCGTTGGTTTCCCGGTCGTCGCGACGAGTGGAAACCTGACCGACGAGCCGATCTGCACGAGTGCGACAGACGCGATCGAACGTCTCGGTCACATCGCGGACCACTTCCTCGTCCACGACCGCCCGATCCAACGGCACGTCGACGACAGTGTCACCTGGATTGTCAACGGTCACCCGAGCCTGCTGAGGAGGGCGCGCGGCTACGCTCCGATGCCGGTGCCGCTGTCGCATCCCTCCCCTCCGATTCTCGCCGTGGGTGCTCACCTGAAGAACACGGTCACTCTGGCGATCGGCGAACGAGCCTTCGTCGGTCAGCACATCGGGGACCTCGAGACGCCACAGGCGCAGGAGGCGTTCGAAAGAGTCATCACGGACTTCCTCCGAATCTATGACGTCACTCCGGAGGTGATTGCCCACGACCTGCACCCTGACTACGTTTCGACGCGATGGGCTCACGCCTCGAACCTGACAGATCGACTGGTCGCCGTCCAGCACCACCACGCCCACCTGGCCTCCTGCCTTGCGGAGAACCAGATCGACGGGCCGGCACTCGGGATCACCTGGGACGGCACCGGCTACGGGAGTGATGGGACCATCTGGGGCGGGGAGTTCCTCGTTGGTGACGCCTCGGGGTTCGACCGCGTGGCACACCTGCGAACGTTCGGACTCCCCGGCGGTGACGCAGCCGCCGCGGAACCGAGACGGGTTGCGCTGGCGTTGCTCTGGGAACATCTCGGCGAAGACGCCCTCGACCATCCCAAGGTTCGCCGGACGTTCACGGACGCCGAGCTGCTCCCTCTGAGCCGCATGCTGCAGACGGGATTTCGTACCCCTCGGACATCGAGCGTCGGGCGCCTCTTCGACGGCGTCGCTTCGCTGCTCGATCTGCACCAACGGGTCTCCTTTGAAGGACAAGCGGCGATGGCGCTCGAGTTTGCCGCAGATCCGACCGTCGATGATGCGTACCCCCGAATGGAAGGAACGGTCCTCGACTGGGGTCCGTTGCTCGATGCAATCATCGACGACCTCGCGCGAGGGGCTGCCACCGGCGTGATCGCCGCCCGGTTCCACAATGCGCTGGCAACCTCGATCGTCGGGGTCGCTCGGCGCATCGATACTCCCCGGGTCGCCCTCACCGGCGGATGCTTCCAGAACCGGCTGCTCACCGAACGAGCGACAAAGCTGCTTCGTGACGCGGGATACGAGGTGTTGCTGCACCGACTCGTGCCACCGAACGACGGCGGGATCAGCCTCGGACAAGTGGCCGTCGCAGCGGAGTATCTCCGTAGCGGCCGGCCGTGACAACCGGGGACGTTGTCCCTGGCGGGATGGTGTGACGCGGAGAGCCCTCCCAACGAGACCGCGGGTTGAACGACTCACGGATCCCATGGAGGGCCCTTGGCCTACGGCAGGACACGGCATCCGAATGCGCCGGTCGTCCCGCTCCATGGTGAAAGAAGTCCGTCCGTCGCAGCCTGCGATCGGCCGGATGTGGCGGACGCTCGGCCTCGAAGCCGTTTCTGATCCAGACCTCGTCGCCGGAAGTCCCCCATCGGCGAGGCTCACGACATCGTCACGCCGCGGATCGACCCGCTCGATGATGCTCTGCGTGAACGAAATGACCCGGATTCGGCCGTCAGGCCGCCGGCACCCTCAAGACACGAAACGTGCGGGCGGGGTCCGACCCAGGAGCGACCGGGTCCGCTCCAACCCCCAGGCATCGAGACTCGCCAGTCGGTCACTCGATGCCATCAGCCCACCACAACGTTCCACGTGTGCCGCCCACTCGACGCGGCGCTCGACCTCGGGTCTCACGATCAGGCAATCGGGGTCGTTCACCCAGAACCGTCCGTGCTGGAACGCTCGAGCTTCACCGGTGACCGTCGCGGCGAGGATCGACGGCTGGCTGAAATCACCGTCGGAGGGCAGGTATTCGGGCCCCGTATCGGGGCTCACCCGCATCGCGTCGAACAGCCCGATGCTCGGGAGGATGGGGGCCCCGCAACCCAGCAGGTACCCGTCGCCGATCGACGTGCGGATCATTTCGACGCCGCGCCGATAGGCCGCCAGTGGGGATTCGGAACCGTACCGCCCTCCCGGGATGGCTCCCGCATAGATGAAATCGATCTTGAAGTAGTCGATCCCCCAGCCGGCCATCGTGGAGAAGACGTCGTGGAGATAGGCCAACGCAGCGGGATGTGTGGTGTCGAGCGCATACAGATCGGTACCCCAGTTGTGACCGGCGAAGGCCGGCGCCCCGTCGACGCCCCGCACGAGCCATTCGGGATGGTCTGCCGCCAGTCGCGACGCGGGGTCTACCAGAAAAGGCGCCACCCAGATCCCCACACGGCGCCCGGCCTCGCGGATGCGACCGGCCAGCGCCTCGAGGGAGGCGAACCTTCCGGAGAGCGACAGCCAGTCTCCCAGGGCGGCCTGATAGCCGTCATCGATCTGGATGACGTCGATCGGGAGATCGAGGCGCTCGGCCATCTCGACGTTCTCCCAGATGTCGTCCTCGGTCACCTGGGTGAAATAGTGATACCACGAACACCACACCGTGGGGGCGGGTCGAGGGGCGGGCAGGGAATGTCGGGCCACGATGTCGTCTGCCCAGGCTGCCAATGCGCCAACGATGTCCTCCCCGTCACGGCGCCACTCGACATCTCCGTCCACATCCACCGCAAGCGTGGTCGGACCCGACAACGTCGCACGGATCGACGGCACCTGCTCCACCGGCGAAACGGCCGCGAACACCTGGACGGCGCCCCCATCGCCCGGATCCACCGCCAGGAGACCCTCGCCTCGGAATCCGGGCCCGTCCGAGACGGACTCGGGTCGGTAGCACAGGACGTGTCGCCGCTCCCCTACGGGATGTGGACCACGGTCGAGCGCCGGGTAGGTCCCCGACGGACTCCACGACTGCCACCCATGCTCGTAGATCCGGGCGGTATCCGGAGCGATCTCGATCTCCGCGATGCGTGTCACTGCCATAGACGTCATCCCTTCGTCGCACCGAGCGTAAGCCCCCGCACGAATTGGCCCTGGAGGGCGAAGAAGACGATCAGGGTGGGGATCGCCACCAGGATCGAGGCGGCGGCGATGAGGTTGTTGTCAACGAAGTAGAGCCCCTGGAGGTTGTTCAGTGCCGAGGTCACCGGGCGCTTGGAACCGGTGCTCATCAGCACGAGTGCCCAGAAGAAATCGTTGTAGATCCACGTGAAGAGCAGAGTCGCCAGCGCCGCCAAAGGCGGCCTGCTGAGAGGCAGAATCACGGATCGGTACTGGCGCCACACCGAAGCTCCATCCATGACGGCCGCCTCGCCCAATTCCATGGGGATGGTTTTCATGTAGTTCGACAGCACGAACACGCAGAACCCCACCTGAAACGCCACGTGGATGGCGATGATCCCGAAGAAGCTGTCGTACCAGACGCCGGTGTCGCTGAGAAACGACGGCAGTGGAAGCGCGAGGTACAGCCGGTACAGGGGTGTGATGATCACCTGCTGCGGCAAGAGATTCCCCGCGGTGAAGATCATGAGCAGGGCCAGGTTGAAGCGGAACGTGAACCTGCTCAGGGCGAAGGCGACCATCGTCGCCAGGAAGAGCGTAAGTATGACAGCCGGCACGGTGATCACGAACGAGTTCCAGAAGAAGTGCGGCAGATCGGCGTTGCGCCATGCCGTGGTGTAGTTGGCGATGGTCAGAACGCCCGGAAGCGACACGTACCCCCGCTCCGCCGTGTCGGAGTACGGTCGGAGCGACGTGTACAGCGCCCAGACCAGCGGGAACAACCAGACCAGCGACGTCACGATCAGGAATGCCTGGAGCACGACACGAGCCGGAGTGACCTTGCGGCGGCTCGTCGGCACGGTGTCGGCCCGGTTCATTCGGCCGCCTCCCGCCTGAATGTCCAGTACAGAAACGTGAGGATGCCGCTGAGCGAGATCACCAACAGAATCGTCCCGATCGCCGAGCCGAACCCGATCCGGCTGGCCTCACCGATGATGTTGTTCGTGACCAGCACCGACAACAGTTCGAGACCATTGGTCCCTTTGTTGATGATGTAGACGATGTCGAATGCCCGAAGGGCCTCGATGGTGGTGATGACGAGGATGACGATGTTGATGGGTTTCAGCACCGGGAACACGACCCGAAAGAAGCTCTGAATCTCGCCTGCCCCGTCGATGGCGGCTGCCTCCTTGAGTGTCGGATCCACGCTCTTCAGCCCGGCGACATACAGGATCATCACGTACCCGGCCTGCCTCCAGCTCGCCACGAGCAAGACGGCCCAAAGATTCAGGCTCGGGTTCCCGAGCCAGTCGATCAGATCGTTCGGCTGTGTCCGACCGATGAGGTTGTTGATGAATCCCTGATCCGGGGAGAAGATCAACTGGGCGATGAACCCGATGATCGCCAGCGACAGCACCACGGGGAGGTAGAAGGCGCTCTGGTAGATCCGTGACCCGGCCACGTCGCGGTCCAGCAGAACTGCGAGGAACATTCCGAACGGTGTCGCCAGGATGGCGAAGAAACCGAACCAGATGAGGTTGTGCCGGAGGGCGGGATCGAACGGCGGGTAGATCGTGAAGATGTTGCGATAGTTCTCGAGCCCGACCGGCTTGATGGCCGCAATGCCTCCGATTCCGTCCCACCGGGTGAACGACAACAGCACCGATGCCAGTGTCGGCCCCCACACCAACGCGACGTGGATGATGAGCGGAAACACGATCATCGCCGCCAGCACCCATCGGTCACCGCGTGTCAGCAGCGAGTGGCGGCGCTTCCGCACAAACACGGAGGTGACGCCTCCGGGCGTGGAGGCGTCACCTTCATGCACAGGCCGGATGGCGTGGGAGTCATCCGCCATCGGTAACCGTCAGCTCGCGAAGATCGAGACCTTTTGGGCCTGGATGCTCTTCTGGAGACCTGTAATGTCCTTCGGGTTGTTCAGGAACGACTGCAGTGCCGGGATCATCACCGTCGAGGCGAAGTCGGGTCGCGTATCGCGATCCATGAACTGGCTGATGTGTTTGGCACCAGAGATCAGCTCCGCCGCCTTCTTCTGAAGGGCGTTGTAACCGGTCGTGCTGACGTCCTTCGCTGCCGCAACGTTGTTCGGGTCCGACGCCAGGTACATCAGCTGGGCCTCGGGCGTGCCGAGGTACTCCAGCAACGCGACCGCCGCGTCCCGATTCGACGGGCTCTTGCTCATCATGAATCCGTCGATCGGCGCCTCGACCGAGTCCGTCCCGTACGTCGGGTTGATCTCCGGGAAGGCGAAGAAGTCCAGATCCGACCGGTCGGCATCGGGGAACTGCTGGCCGACGAACATGCCGAGCAGATACATGCCCGACTCCTTCTTCACCAGCGACTGGGCGGCCTCCTGCCAGGTTCGACCCAGAGCGCCGGGCTGCAGGTACTCCAACAGCCCTGCCCACTGCTCGAACACGTCGGTGACTTTCTTGTCTTCCCACGATTCCTTGCCGGCCATCAGGCCAATGTGGAAGTCGTATCCGTTGATTCGCATGTCAAGGTAGTCGAACGTACCCATGGCCGGCCATCCGTCCTTGTCGGCGAAGGCGATCGGAACCAGTCCGTCGCTCTTCATCTGGTCGCCGAGCTTCTTGAGTTCGTCCATCGTCTTGGGGATCTGATACCCCTTCTCGGAGAACACGCTCTTTCGATAGAAGATTGCCCACGGGTAGTTGTAGAAGGGGACGAAGTACTTCTTTCCATCCAGCCCCGTCGATGCTTGCGCCATGGCGGAGGAGTAGTTGGAACCGATCTTGGCCCACACATCGTCGATGGGTGACGCCAGCCCCTTTTCGGCGAAGAACTGCATCCGGAAGCCGGCGAACCAGGTGAACAGATCGTCGGGCTTGCCCTGGAGGTAGCTGTTGATCTGCTCCTGAAAGGTGTTGTGGTCGACGGTGTTGACGTTGACGGTGATGCCCGACGCCTGCTGGAAGGCGTCATACACTTTCTGATACGCGTCCTTCGGAACCTGGTCGGAGGCGTTCGATCCGACTGTCACACTTCCGGTGGCCTTCCCGCCTCCGGTGGCAGCCGTCGTCGATGTGCCAGATGTGCTCGAGCACGCCGCCAACAACCCTGGAAACGCAGCGAGGCCGGCAGCCCCGGCGATTCCTCTCAGTAGTTGCCGCCGGTTGATCTCCGGAAGCACCAAACCCGTATCGGCTCGCCAATCGTCTGTCCGACTCATCGCACATCCTCCTCATCGCGCCTGAATCCGATATCACACTTCCACTCAGATCCGCACACCACGTTAGGTTCGGCACGTCCCGCTCGTCAAGTGGTTCCCGAGGAAGACTTTTCGCGTTCAAGCAACAGAAAGACTATGATGTCTCTTGGTATCCGTTGGAAACGTAACCGGCCTGGCTCCACCACACACTTCATACGAATCGGTGGCAACACACACCGTGGCTTGACTAGCCTTGCAGATCATGTTGTTCGGCTATGTTCGATTATGGAAGATGAACGGTACATGATGCGTATCACCGACCGGCTGACGGGATTGGCGTTCGGCGGAGACTACAACCCCGAACAGTGGCCACCCGAGGTGTGGGACGAGGACATCGCGCTCATGATCGAGGCCGCGGTGACGATGGTCACGGTCGGCGTGTTCTCGTGGGCCATGCTCGAGCCGTCACCAGGCTACGTCGACTTCGGATGGCTCGACGACATCCTCGATCGACTGCACCGCGCCGGGATCGCCGTCGACCTCGCCACCGCCACCGCCTCGCCGCCGCCGTGGCTCGTCCGAACCCATCCCGAGATCCTCCCGATCACCCGAGATGGTCTCCGCCTGTATCCGGGATCGCGCCAGACCTGGTGCCCCAGCTCTCCCGTGTATCGGGAAGCTGCCGTCACGTTGGCCGCTCGGATGGCGAAGCGGTACGGCAACCACCCTGGATTGGCGATGTGGCATGTCGGCAACGAATACGGTTGTCACAACGCCCACTGCCACTGTCCGGTGAGCACGGTGGCCTTCCGGCGCTGGCTTGCGAAACGATACGGCTCGATCGGCGCCCTCAACGACGCATGGGGTACCACGTTCTGGAGCCAGCGATACCGTGACTTCGAGGAGATCCACACCCCACGCCTCAGCCCGACGTTCGTGAACCCCACCCAGCAGCTCGACTACGCCCGATTCTCCTCCGACGAGCTGCTCGAGTGCTTCCGGGCGGAACGAGACGTTCTCCGAGAGATCACGCCCGAGATTCCGATCACGACGAACTTCATGGTCATGCAGTTCTCCCGAAACCTGGACTACTGGCGATGGGCACCCGAAGTGGACATGGTGAGCAACGACCACTATCTCGATGCCGCCGATCCCGAAGCCCACGTCGAGCTGTCGTTCTCGGCCGATCTCACCCGCGGGCTGGCAGAGGGAAACCCGTGGCTGCTCATGGAACATTCGACCGGTGCAGTCAACTGGCAGCCGCGCAACACTCCCAAGATGCCGGGGCAGATGGCCCGAAACAGCATTGCCCACATCGCCCGCGGCTCCGAAGGAGCGATGTTCTTCCAGTGGCGGGCGTCTCGCGCCGGTACCGAGAAGTTCCACTCGGCGATGCTGCCTCATGCCGGAACCGACTCGCGGATATGGCGAGAGGTCGTCGAACTGGGCAAACTCGTCGCGAACCTGGCGCCGATCGCCCGCACGACGGTCGAGGCGGACGTGGCGATGGTATTCGACTGGAATGCGTGGTGGGCGACCGAGCTCGATTCACATCCCAGCACAGACGTGCGCTACCTGGACCGGGCCCATGCCTGGTATCGCGCGCTGTGGCAACACAACATCACGTGTGACATGGTAAAGCCGGGTGAGTCCCTGGAAGGGTACCGGCTCGTCATCGTCCCTACGCTCTACCTCGCGTCCGAAGCCGCCGCCTCGGAGGTAGGCCGATTCGTGAAGTCGGGGGGAACGGCGGTCATCACCTACTTCAGCGGGATCGTCGACGAGTCCGACCACGTTCATCCTGGCGCATACCCGGGGGCGTTTCGCCACCTCCTGGGCATACGGACCGAAGAGTTTGTTCCCCTCCGAGCCGACCAGACGATCGACCTCGACATCGGAGGAAAGGCCGACGTCTGGGCGGAGTATGTCCATCTGGAAGGAGCAGAGGCCGTCGCCAGATTCGTGGGCACACCGCTCGACGGATGGCCGGCCGTCACGAGCCATCGATTCGGCGATGGAACGGCATGGTACGTGGCTACGCGCACCGACTCCTCCACCACCATGGCCCTGGCCCACCGGATCCTGACGGCATCGGGAATCGACACGGCCGAATACGGCTCCGACGTGGAGGTGGTCACCCGGTCGGGATCCGGTGGTCGGTTCAGATTCATCATCAACCACGGCGCCGAGGACACCGCGATCGGCGTGGCAGGGCACGATCTCGTGACCGACCGCGCGGTCAGGCCCGCCGACACGGTCGCTGCAGGCGGCGTGGCAGTGGTGCACGAGGCGCCGGACGACGGAGACGACTGATGCTCCCACAACAACGACAAGCCTTGATCCTTGAACGTATCCGCGACTCGGGCGCGGTCCGGGTCTCCGATCTGGCCCGTGAGTTCGACGTATCAGAGATGACGGTGCGACGAGACCTCGATCTCCTCGAGGAACGCGGCCTCCTCGAGAAAGTTCACGGTGGTGCCACCCTGCTCGACGCCGGTACCGCCTTCGAGCCGTCCTTCGCCTCCAAGGCAACCCGCAACACCGCCGAGAAGCTGCACATCGGGCGGGCGGCCGCCGCGCTGGTAAGCCCGGGTCAGGCCGTTGCGTTGAGCGCCGGGACAACAACGTTCCAGGTGGCCCGCTTCCTGAGGGACGTCCCGGGCCTCACGGTCGTCACCAACTCGGTCCAGGTGGCCGAGGAGCTCCACCACAATCGAACAGGCGATCAGACCGTGATCCTCACGGGGGGCGTCCGGACACCGTCGGATGCACTCGTGGGGCCGTTCACGGTGGCAGCGCTGCGCCACATCCATGTGGACATCGTGTTCCTCGGCGTCCACGGTATGGACCTGGATGCAGGCTTCACGACGCCGAACATGCTCGAGGCCGAGGCCAATCGGGCGCTCATCCGAGCCGGCCGGCGTCTCGCCGTGGTGGCGGACCATTCGAAGTGGGGAGTCGTCGGGATAGCGACCATGGCCGCGATCGAGGATGCCGCCGTGCTCGTCACGGACCGCGGTCTATCCCAGGATGCTCTCGGTCCGTTGCGAGAGCGCATCGACGACGTCATCGTCACCGACCCGACCACCCTCGCCACCGAGGTGTCATGAACCGCACCAAGATCCTTCTCGCAGATGGGCGCGAGTTGTTCTACTACGACGAGGAGTCCGGTGTCACGCACAGACGTCGCGACCTCAGGGATCTCTCCCCGGTCGAAACGGTATCCGAGTTGCGGTGGGACCCGTTGGCATCGGAATGGATCATCCTGGCGGCCAACCGCCAGTCTCGGACGTTCCTCCCGCCGGCAGACCGATGCCCACTCGACCCGAGCCGCCCAGGACACCCCACCGAGATCCCCGATTCCTCATACGATGTGGCCGTGTTCGAAAACCGGTTCCCCAGCCTCGTCGAACACCCCACATCGCCCGACACCCGATCCGGCGACTTCCCGATCAGGCCGGGGCTGGGCCGCTGTGAGGTAGTGAGCTTCACAAGTGACCACGAGGGATCCTTCGCCACACTGTCACCCCGGCGGGCCCGGTTGGTCATGGATGTCTGGGCCGATCGCACCACCGAGTTGGCAACAATCCCAGGTGTCGAATACGTCTTCGTATTCGAGAATCGCGGTGAGGAGATCGGAGTCACCCTGCACCATCCCCATGGCCAGATCTACTCCTACCCCTTCGTGCCACCGGCGATGGTGAAGATGCTCGACTCCGCACGCGTGCACCGGGAGACCATCGGCGGCGACCTCTTCGCCCGGATCATCGAGCACGAGCGGAAGGCGCACATTCGGGTTGTCGCCGCGAACGACCACTGGGTGGCATTCGTGCCGTCGGCGGCCCGCTGGCCCATCGAGGTCCATGTGTACCCGCTCAGGAAAGTACCCGACATCCCATCGCTGGACCCGGACGAACGTTCGGCCTTCGTCGACCTGTACCTCGACCTGCTGCAACGCCTCGACCGCCTCTTCGACGCGCCCCTCCCCTACATCGCCGCCTGGTATCAGGCCCCACTCCACATCGATCGAGATCTGAGCCACCTCCATCTGCGGGTGTCCTCGATCCGCCGGGCGGACGACAAGCTCAAGTACCTCGCCGGGTCCGAGACCGCCATGGGTGCGTTCATCAACGACATCCCTCCCGAGGCCACCGCCGAGCGTATCCGGAGCGTGTGAGTGCAGCGCGTCGTCGATACATTCGAGGAGGCGTTCGGCCACCGTCCCGACGGCGTGTGGTCGGCGCCCGGACGCGTCAACCTGATCGGTGAGCACACCGACTACAACGATGGGCTTGCCTTGCCGTTCGCCATCCAACTTCGCACCTACGCGGCCATCGGGTTGCGACCGGACACGGAGGCAAGGGCCGTTTCGGTGCAGTCCCCCGACACGTCGGTGGCCACCGACGTGACGACAATCCGTCCCGGGACGGACCTCGGATGGGCGGGCTATGCGCTCGGAATGGCATGGAGCCTTGGTGTCGACCATGGGTTCGATGTCGCCGTCGACGGGCAGGTCCCGGTAGGTGCAGGCCTGAGCTCGTCGTCCGCACTCGAGTGCGCCGTCGGCTTGGGCCTGGCGGCACTCTCCGGCATCGAGATCGACCGGATGGATCTCGCCCGAGCCGCACAGCAGACCGAGAACCGGATCGTAGGCGCACCGACCGGCATGATGGACCAGGTCGCATCACTGGAAGGACGAGCAGGCATGGGGATCCTGTTCGACGTGGCCGCCGGCTCCATCCGACGCGTCCCCCTGGATCTCGACGCCGCGGGACTCGAGATCATCGTCATCGACACCCGCGTGTCGCACGCCCACGCCGCCGGCGAATACGCCACCCGTAGACGTGAATGCGAGGAGGCCGCCCGCCGGCTCGGTCGCGCCTCGCTGCGCGGGATCACCGTGAGAGAACTCGGTGCTGCCGGGCGTCGATTGGCAGACTCGACCCTGGTTCGTCGGGTGCGGCACGTCGTCACCGAGAATGACCGCGTCCTGCGAGTTTCCGACGCTCTCACCCACAATGACTGGCCGACGGTCGGCACCGCCCTCATCGAGTCACACCACTCCCTTGCCGACGACTTCGAGGTGAGCTGCCCGGAGCTGGACGCCGCGGTGGAAACCGCTCTCGATGCCGGAGCGATCGGGGCCCGCATGGTCGGCGGCGGGTTCGGAGGATCGGCCATCGCTCTCATCCCCTCTTCGATCCGGCGGCATGTCACCGCCTCGGTGGCGTCACGATTCTCGAGAGAAGCATGGCCCATCCCACGAACGTTCACCGCTCGGCCCAGCGCCGGGGCCCGTCTGGTGCGCCGATTCGGCTAGTGCCTCGACCGGCAACCGTTGCGGCGTTCTGTGGGCCGGGAACGTAGCTCGCAGCGTTCTCCGCCCCGACGCACCTGCCGGTGCGCCTTCGTTGTGCGGCCTTGCCATCGACACCCCGAACGTTGCCTGTCGAGGTACTAAAGACCGAGAAACCTTCGTCGGTCCGGGTCTGACGCCTCCGCCGATTCGTAGGCTCTCCGCACGGCGTCGCGAAACGGCTCCGCCAGAGAACGCGCCACAACGCGGGCCTGCTCCTGCGTTTGAAACGTCAAGATGTCTCCTACGAGATTGACGGCACCATAGGTTCCCAGCCCATCGATGCTGTTCCTCAGAACCTTGTAGGTCTTCGAGGCGACGGTGAGTTCGCCCGGATAGTCTTCATCTTCCGCGAACAACATGCCGATCAGCGTCCATGGAGCGATGAGGATGAGGGTGCCGATGCCTTCGACCTCGGCCGCCTCGACCACTTCGACACGAAGCCTCGAGTTCGTCGAAGGATCGCCCAAGAACACCCGCCTATGGATCCCCTCGAACGTTGCCTGGACCGAGTCGACGAGTGATGCAAAATCCATATTTCGAGTCTACTTCAGCCGACGCGGCGGTCATCAAACCGCTATGTTAGTTTCCAGTGGCCCTGGTTATGAGGCTACGAGCCCGTAGCTCAGGGCCCGGCATCTCAGGTTCGACGACCGGCGATTCGTACGCCGAGAGGGAGGGGAGAACCATGCCGGCCATGGAGACGCGCGAAAGAGCACTGGGTGACCGTCTGGCGCAGTTTGGCGTAAACCGCCGAACATTTCTCAAGTACTGCGCAACCTTGACTGCCGTGCTTGCGCTCCCTGCACGCTTCACCGAACGTGTCGCACGAGCACTCGAGTCGGTGGAGAAACCATCGATCATCTGGCTCGAATTCCAAGACTGTGCAGGGGATACCGAGTCGTTTCTCCGTTCGCGCAATCCGGGAGTCGGCGATCTCATCCTCGACCTGCTCTCTGTCGACTATCACGAGACGATCATGGCGGCTGCCGGGTTTCAGGCGGAGGCGGCCAAGGAGGCCACGATCGCCAAAGGCGGCTACATCGTCGTCGTCGAAGGGTCGGTGCCGATGGGCGACGGCGGCGTCTACTGCACGATCGGTGGGAAGACCGCCATCCAGATTCTCGAGGAGGCGGCGGTCGGCGCCGCAGCGATCATCAACGTGGGTACATGCTCCGCCTACGGTGGCCTCCCCAAGGCTGCGCCCAACCCCACGCGCGCCGTCGGCGTGGCCTCGGTGGTGAGCGGAGTCCCGATCATCAACCTGCCCGGCTGTCCGGCCAATGCGGACAACATCACTGCCACACTCGTCCACTACCTCACGTTCGGCTCGCTCCCGGCAACCGACTCGAAGGGCAGACCCCTCTTCGCGTACGGGACCCGGATACACGACGCCTGCGAACGCCGGGCACACTTCGACGCGGGCCAGTTCGTCCTCGAATGGGGCGACGCCGGGCACAAGAGGGGCTGGTGTCTCTACAAAATGGGCTGCAAAGGCCCCTCCACGTTCCACAACTGCCCCATCATCCGCTGGAACGAGGCGACGAGCTGGCCGGTCGGTTCAGGGCATGGGTGCGTCGGATGCTCCGAGCCCGACTTCTGGGACACCATGACCGACTTCTACGTCCGGCTTCCCAAGGTCACCGGTTTCGGAGCGGAAGCCACCGCAGACAAGATCGGGCTGGGAATCGCCGCAGCCACCGCCGTCGGGTTCGGCGCCCACGGCATCGCCAAGGCGATTCAGAGACGGGCGGGTCTCGGCTCGGAAGGTCCCGCTCCCGGCTCCATGGAAGATGACACGGACGGGAGCGAATGATGGCAACAATCGTGGTCGATCCAATCACTCGCATCGAGGGACACCTCCGCATCGAAGCAGAGGTCGCCGATGGTGCAATCACGCAGGCCTGGTCCTCCGCGACCATGTGGCGCGGCATCGAGACGATTCTCGAAGGCCGCGATCCTCGGGACGCCTGGTACTTCACGCAGCGCATCTGTGGCGTGTGCACGACCGTTCATGCGCTGGCATCGGTTCGTACGGTCGAGAACGCCTTGGACATCGTCCCTCCGCCCAACGCCCAGAGGATCAGGAACCTGATCGCCCTCAGCCAGTTCGTCCAGGACCATGTCGTGCACTTCTACCACTTGCACGCTCTCGACTGGGTGGACATCGTGTCTGCGCTGGATGCGGACCCACAGGCGACGGCCGAGCTGGCCGGCTCCATCTCCGACTATCCGCGCTCGAGCGTGGGCGTGTTTCGACAGGTGAAGAACAGGCTCGCCGCATTCGTCGAGGGAGGACAACTCGGTCCTTTCGCGGGAGGATACTGGGGCCACCCCGCCTACAAGCTTCCTCCCGAAGCGAACCTGATGGCAGTCAGCCACTATCTCGATGCGCTCGAGTTCCAGCGGGATTACATCCGCATCCATGCCCTGCTTGGAGGCAAGAACCCCCACCCGCAGACGTACCTCGTGGGTGGAATGGCAACGCCCATCGATCCCGACTCGCAGGCGGCGATCAACGCAGGCTTGCTCGCAGAACTGCGCAAGCTGCTGAAACGGGGACTTGCCTTCGTCCAGCAGGCATACATCCCCGACCTGCTCGCGGTTGCGTCGTTCTACAAGGACTGGGCTTCCATCGGCCGGGGGCTCGGGAACTACATGTCCTTCGGCGAATTCCCGACCGGGACCAACAATCCCGCGAAGGAACCGGACACGATGTACCTGCCGCGAGGCGTGATTCTCGGCGGGGACCTCTCCCAGGTCCACCCGCTGGATCCGACCAGGATCGCCGAGTACGTAACGCACTCCTGGTACTCGTACTCTTCCGGTGACGCCACGCCTCTCGCGCCGTTCAACGGAGAGACGGTGCCCAACTTCACCGGTCCGCAGCCGCCCTACGAGTTCCTCGACACCGACTCGAAGTACTCCTGGCTGAAGGCTCCCCGGTACGACGACACCGCCATGGAGGTCGGTCCTTTGGCGCGCATGTTGGTTGCGTTCGCCTCCGGCCACACACGGGTCCAGGAGATCGTCGGATACGTCTTGGACACACTCGGTGTAGGGCCCGAAGTCCTCTTCAGCACGCTCGGACGGACGGCGGCGCGCGGCGTGGAGACACTGCTTCTTGCGGAGCGCTCCCTGGAAGAGCTCGATCAGCTGATCGCCAACATCTCGACCGGAGATTACCGCACACATAACGGTGAGCGCTGGGACCCGAAGACATGGCCGGACGCGGCCCAGGGCTTCGGCATGCATGAAGCCCCCCGAGGCTCGCTGTCGCATTGGATCACGATCAAGGACAAGCGTATCGAGCACTACCAGATCGTTGTTCCCTCCACGTGGAACGGAAGTCCTCGGGACGCGAAGGGAAACCCCGGTGCCTACGAGGCCGCACTCGTGGGTACTCCCGTGGCAATCGAGACCCAGCCACTGGAGATTCTGCGGACGATCCACTCCTTCGATCCTTGCATGGCATGCGCAGCACACCTGATCGACACGGACGGCAACCCCTTGGTGGAGGTGCGGGTGTCATGAAGACGAAGGAAGCCCGTGTACGCGAAGTGCTCCAAGACCCGACGGTCGAGCGCACTCCGGGAATCGTGACCATCCGGGTGTGGGAACTGCCGGTACGCGTGCTGCACTGGACGGTTGTCGCCGCGGTACTGGTGCTGGCCGGCACCGGCTACTACATCGGCAACCCGTACATCCTCGTCGGCAGCGAACCAGGGTTCGTGATGGGTCTGATACGCTCCATCCACCTTGCCTCGGCGTGGGTGTTCAGTGTGGCCATCATCTGTCGCATCATCTGGTCGTTCATCGGCAACCGGTGGTCACGCTGGGATCAACTCGTGCCTGTTCACCGCGAGCGGCGCGTCTGGCTGTGGAAGACTCTCGGGTACTACCTGTTCCTCAGGAAAGAGCCGCCCCCGGCAGCAGGGCACAACCCTTTGGCGGGAGTCACCTACCTGGTCGTCTTCGTCATGTTCGTCGTGCAGATCATCACCGGCCTTGCCCTGGCCGCATTGGCCAATCCTCAGGGGGTGCTGTGGTCGACCACCGGTTGGGTCTTCAGTCTGTTTGCGATCCAGACGGTCCGCCTCGTCCACCATCTGATCATGTGGCTGACGATCGGCTTCGTCATCCACCACGTCTACTCGGCGGTGCTGGTCGATATCGAAGAGAAGTCGGGCTTGGTTTCATCGATCTTCACCGGCTACAAACGACTGCCGATCGATCGCCTGTGACCGATCGGGCACCGATCCTGGTTCTTGGACTTGGGAATGAACTCTTCACCGACGAAGGTCTCGGCATACATGCGGCCCGCCGTATCGAGGCCATGCAGCTGCATGGTGTGGACGTGCTCGATGGCGGCACCCTGGGCATCGCCCTCCTCCCCGAGTTGGAAGGGCGCGACGCCGTGCTGATCCTGGATGCGGTGATCATGGCGGAAGGATCACCGGGCACAGTCGTCAAACTCCAGGAGAACGAACTGGACCGGCCGGTCCAGATGCTGTTCTCCGCGCATCAGTTCGGGATCGGCGAGACGATCGCCGCTGCACGCCTCGTGGGCCAGGCGCCCGCCCGCCTGACGGCCGTGGGCATGGTCCCCTTCTCCCTCGAAACCGGATACGGACTGAGCGCCGAAGCAGATGAGGCGCTCGCCGGCATGATCGAAGAGGCGTTGGGGGTCTTGACGGAATGGGGAGTCGATGCATGAGCAAGGTCTGATCGCCGGCGTCGCCGCCGAAGTCGTCGAACGTGCCGGCGGCGGACGCGTGGGGCGTGTGGTCATTACCGTCGGTCCGGAGATAGACCCTCTGATCGTGACGACGGCATGGCAGTCGACGGTCATCGGAACGACGGCCGAGACGGCCGACCTCGTCGTCGAGAAGGCCCTCGATACGATGCAGTGCTTCACGTGTGGCATCGAATACGAAGGAGCGAAGCTCGATCCGTGTCCCAAGTGCGGCCTCGACGGCCTCGTGATCCGAGCTGCTCCCGAAATCGCCCTGAAGTCCTGGAGCCCCGCATGAGGACAAAGCCGTACGACTCCCTTGGCTCACGGCGCATCAGGTGTGACGAAGACACCCAGAAACGCGATCCTTCGGACAACGGCAGGATGGAGTGGCCCACATGTGCCTAGGCGTCCCCGGCAAGGTGCTCGAAATCACCCCCAACGATACGGGGATGACCATGGGGAAAGTCAGCTTCGCAGGGATCATCAAGGACGTTTGCCTCGCCTACATCCCCGAGGTGAAGATCGACGACTATGTGATCGTCCACGTCGGATTCGCCATCAGCAGAATCGACGAGACCGAGGCTCAGGAAGTGTTCCGGTTCCTCGACCAGATGGGTGACCTGGGCGAACTCGAGATTCCCGAGATCGGACTGTGAAGTACGTCGACGAGTACCGTAGCGAAGCCTCCGCGCGGCAACTCTTTGCCGCCATCCGTGATGCGACCACCCGACCGTGGACGATCATGGAGATCTGTGGAGGGCAAACCCACACGTTGATCAAGTTCGGAATCGACAACATGCTTCCCGACGAGATAACCCTCGTCCACGGCCCCGGCTGTCCCGTGTGCGTCACACCTTTGGAGATGATCGACAAGGCGATCGCCATCGCCAGACGTCCCGAAGTGATCTTCACATCCTTCGGCGACATGCTGCGCGTGCCCGGTTCCGACACGGATCTGCTGGCCGTGAAGGCGGAAGGCGGCGATGTGCGAATGGTGTACTCACCACTGGACGCCGTGAGGCTTGCCCAGCGGTATCCGGACCGACACGTCGTGTTCTTCGCAGTCGGATTCGAGACGACCGCCCCGGCCAACGCCATGGCGGTACGGCATGCGCGAGCGCTCGAACTCACGAACTTCTCGATCCTGTCCTCCCATGTCCTCGTGCCGCCGGCGATGGAAGCGATCCTCGGCTCCCCCGACAACCTGGTGCAGGGGTTCCTGGCTGCCGGACACGTCTGCGCGGTGATGGGCTATTGGGAATACGAACCGATCGCAGAACGGTACAAAGTCCCGATCGTCGTGACCGGGTTCGAACCGCTCGACCTCCTCCAGGGCATCTACATGGCGGTACGCATGCTCGAAGAAGGGCGTGTGGGCGTCGAAAACCAGTACGCGAGGGCTGTCGTCAAGGAAGGCAACGTCCCCGCCCAGGCGATGTTGCGAGAAGTATTCCGGCCCTGTGACCGACCGTGGAGGGGCATCGGGATCATCCCTCTGAGCGGGTTCGGTCTGAACCCCGAGTACGCGGCGTTCGATGCCACACTCCGATTCGACGTGGAGACGGTGACGGCCTCCGAGTCGGAGATCTGCATTGCCGGCGAGATCATGCGTGGCCTTCGCAAACCAAACGACTGCCCGGTGTTCGGGACCGACTGCACACCGGAACACCCTGTGGGTGCGCCCATGGTCTCGTCTGAAGGTGCCTGCGCGGCCTACTACCAATACGGGAGGGTCTGACCATGGATGTCTCCGGGCTCGGAGTGTGCCCGATTCCCATCACCGACTACCCGCATGTGCTCCTTGCCCACGGCGGGGGCGGCTCACTGTCGCAGATGCTGATCGAGCGGATGTTCGTGCCGACGTTCGGGAACCCGGTCCTGAACCAGCTTCATGATGGCGCCGTGCTCGACATGGAAATGAACCGGATCGCCGTCTCGACGGATTCTTTCGTGATCAGCCCGCTCTTCTTTCCTGGAGGCGACATCGGTTCGCTCGCCGTCCACGGCACCGTGAACGACGTCGCCATGTGCGGCGCAACCCCACGATTCCTCACCGTCGCGTTCATCCTCGAAGAAGGCCTTCCCATGGATGATCTGTGGCGCATCGTCTCGTCGATGAGGACCGCGGCAGACGGTGCCGGAGTCACGATCGTGACCGGGGACACCAAGGTCGTCGACCGAGGCAAGGGCGACGGCATCTACATCAATACGACCGGGGTCGGCGTCGTACCAGAAGGGATCGAAGTCTCTCCGGTGCGTGCCGAGCCAGGGGATGTCGTATTGATCTCGGGTCGTATCGCCGAGCACGGCATCGCCGTCATGTCGGTCCGGGAAGGCCTCGAGTTCGAGACGCGCATCGGGAGTGATTCGGCGTCACTCAACGGCCTCGTGGAGGCGATCCTCGGAGCAGGCGGGTCCCGTGTTCACGTCCTGCGAGACCCGACTCGGGGCGGCCTGGCAAGCGCAACCAACGAGATCGCCGGGAGCGCCCGACGCGGGATTCGACTCGTCGAGTCGACCATCCCGATCCTGGATGAAGTTCGGGGTGCCTGCGAGATTCTCGGGTTCGACCCTCTCTACGTTGCCAACGAGGGCAAACTGATCGCCATCGTCGCACCGGATGCCGCCGGGGCCGTACTTGCCGCAATGCAGACCCACCCCCTGGGAAGGGATGCTGCAGTGATCGGCGAGGTGACCGCGGAGCATCCTGGCCGCGTGTTCCTTCGAAGCAGTGTCGGCGGTAGCCGAGTCGTGGACATGCTGAGTGGGGAGCAGCTGCCGAGGATCTGTTGAGGTTCGGCTCCGCCGCCACCGTGCGGCAATCGACGCCAAAGTGCCCCCGCAAAACCCCCCGCCTCCAATCACCGAAAGCAGCCGCCGCCGATTGCACAGCTACTCTGCACCTCGATGCTCATCCCCGACTACGCCGGTGGTTCCCTCGCCAACCTCTCCGCAGAGCTGGAGCTACGACTCACCGGCGCCACCGCCGCGACGCCGATGCACTCCTCGCTCTCGACACTGATCCCCGAAGCGGGAACCTACGTGATCGTGCTCTTCGACGGGCTCGGCGATCATCAACTCGACCATCCTGCGGCCGCCACCCTGCGAGCATCTCGGGTCGACGCCATCGACGCGGTGTTCCCCACGACCACGAGCGTCAACCTCGCATCGCTCGTGACGGGCTTCACGCCGGTCCGCCATGGACTCATCGCCCACCAGTTGTTCATGCGCGGCGCGGTCGTCAACACGCTCAAGTGGAAGACCCTTGGCGGAAACCCCGTGGCATTCGACACGAGGAGCGTGCTACCGAGCCCGAACCTGTGGGAACGTCTCACCATGGCCGGCATCGAGCCGATCACCGTGCAGCCCGGTGCCTTCGAGTCCAGTCCACTCAGCCGTGCCCTGTATCGCGGATGCCGGTTCGAGCCTGCATGGAGCCACCAGGAACTCATCGACGCAAGCGTGCAACTCGCCGCCGGTCGGAAACGGCTCATCGTCACCTATGTTCCCAACGTCGACGTTGCGGCACACGTCCACGGGCTCGCATCGGGCGAGTACACGGAGGCGATGCAGGTCGCCGATGGTGTGTGGAGCAGCATCGCTGCCCGGCTGCCCGCAGACACGGTGATGATCGGAATCGCCGACCATGGCCTCGTCGACTATCCCGAGAGCGCCAAAGTCCAGCTGCGACGGCCTGAGGGCCTGCAGTACTACGGCGATCCGCGCGGCGTACTCGTGCGTGGCCCGGCACCGTCGGCGGAGGAACTCGCTGCGACGGTGCCGGCGACATGGGTGCCGATCGAGACACTCCGGGCCTGGTGGGGACACGAACACCCCCATGGCGATCTACGACGCCGCTCCCCCGTGGGAGCGTTGGTCCCCGATCGTGACCATGTGCTCCTGCCCAGCGGGATGGACAAGCGGATGGTCGGCTACCACGGCGGCTTGGATGAGCGAGAGGTGAAGGTGCCACTGTTGGTCGCCACAGGCTGAGGCACCGGGCAGACCGTTGAGCAATGGGACGTGTTCTCCCCCGCCCCGGCGCGCCCCTGCGGTACCTCCGGCCCGCGGCCCAACGCCGACCTAAGGTCGCGATACGGAATACCAGGCACCGGAGTAGCGAATAAGGGGAACGAAGCGAGCCTGTGTGCTCGAGTCGACATCCCCAACCGGAGATCGCCATACTGCGCCGCGTGGAACATCCTCCACTTCCCAGAGGAACCGTCGTCCTGCCCGGCACGAACATCGAAGGCGCATGGACGCGCTTCTATCCGTTCGAGGCGTTGCACCATCTCCATTCGATCTGCAACCCGATGTCCTCAGAGGATCTCGACCGCCTCGTCGATGTTCTCGATCCTCGAGACGGAGACCAGGCGCTCGACCTCGCATGCGGCCACGGCGAACTCCTCAGACGCCTTTCCCGGCGCGCCGCCATCGGGGGAACCGGGGTGGATCTCTCCCCGTGGGCGCTGCGACGAGCCACAACACACTCGACGGCGATTGCCTGGTGGCTCGGGGACGCCGCCGAAGTTCCCGAAGTGCCGGACTGGGAGATCGTGACCTGTCTCGGCGCTTCGTGGATCTGGGATGGCTTCGCCGGTACGGTATCTTCCCTCGCGGCCAGGGCCACATCCGGCGGTCGGATCGCCATTGGAGACCTTCGACTCGCGACGCCACACGCTCGCGAAGCTCTCGGCAACGCCCCTGAGGCGGCCTCGCCCACCGAGGACGAACAGCTCGCAACGTTGCGGAGTATCGGACTTCAACCGGTCGAACAGATCGTCCCGGACCCGCAAGCATGGAAGACCTACCACGACCTCGTCATCGAGTCTGCCGAGGCCTACGCCGCCAGACATCCCGAGGATCCGGCCGCAGACCACAGAGCCATGGCCCGAGCGTGGATGCACAACGACTACGAGCGTCTACGTGCCCACCTCGCCTGGACCGTGTGGGTGGCGCGCACGCCGTGAGTCATACCGCCGGCGCAGGCACAGGACGGCGGCCCGTCATCTTCAAGAAAGCGACGAGCACCGGGATCAGGTATGCCCAGTAGCCGCCGAGCGTCAGTAAAGACGGGTTGTACGAGATGCCGAAAAGTGCCTTGGCGAAGCTGCCGAACAGGCTCGTGGAAGGGTCGAGAAACCCGAGCGTCCACACGTGCTCGACGACCACCGGCAGAAAGCCGGCCTCCTGAAACTCGTGGATCCCCTTGCCGATCAGACCGGCGGCCACGACGACGATCAGAGTCCCCGTAATCCGGAAGAAGAGGCGCAGATCGATCCGGCGGCCTCCTCGATACACGAGATATCCGATGCCGACCGCAACGATCAGACCGAACAACCCGCCGACGAATTGAACACCCTGAGCCTCGACTCCCACCGCAACCGAAATCATGAACAGTGCCGATTCAAGCCCCTCTCGCAGCACCGCCACGAACGCAACCGCCGCGAGGCCAAGCATGCCGCCGGAGGCGAGAACGGACCCGGCTTCGTTCTCGAGGTGCGCCTTGAGTAGATGCGCCCTGCTCCCCATCCAGAAGATCATCCATGTCAGCAGTCCTACTGCGGCGAGTGCCACAGCCCCTTCCGCAATCTGTTCCGCACGACCTTCGAGCGATCCGATCGTCCGGAAGATCACTGCACCCGCGACCAGTGACACACCCGCTGCGGCAGCGGTCCCGGACCAAACCCAACGCACCCCCCGGTATTGCTTCGACCGCACGAGATAGGCAAGCAGGATCGCGACGATCAGGGCTGCTTCGACTCCTTCACGGAGCATCACCAGGAATCCGGCCATAGGACGACGCCTCCATCGCTGAAAGCATCAGCCTATTAGCACTACGCGCGTAGTGCGAACCATATGATCGCGCTCACGCCCTCATCGGGTTCGAGGTCGCGGGAACACCCCACCGCCTCGCCGGCACTCGGCACTTCCCCCTGAGGGGAAGACAAACCCTGGCGCTCTCAGCCGTTCTGGACGGATCGGATGTAGTCCAGGACCGCCCGGATCTCCTCATCGGAGAACGCCGGCATGGCCGTGCCCGCCACACCGTTCTCGATGGCTCCAAGTAGTTCTGCGTCGGGATCACCGGCCGCAGGCGAGTTCGCATCGAGAGCCTTACCGACACCACCCTCCAGATTCGCGCCATGACAGGCGGCACACTTCGCCGTGTAGATCGCCTTGCCATCGACGCCGCTCGAAGGCGCCGTCGTGGCGGTCGACCCGCCGCTCGAACACGCTGCTACCAGCAGCGCCAACACTGCAATGACAATGACCATGCGTCTCATGGATTCCTCCCCTTGGCAGGTCGAAACCTATCACGCAACACGGGTTTGTGGGGCCAACACCGCCTCAGGTCCTTGCTTCCTCCAACGCAGATCGGGAGAAACCGAGTCGGATCGAAGACATCCCCATCACTTCGGCTCGTTCCTCGCCGAGCCCACATCCCCCTGAGGGGAAGACAAACCCTGGCGCTCTCAGCCGTTCTGGACGGATCGGATGTAGTCCAGGACCGCCCGGATCTCCTCATCGGAGAGCCGCTCCACGCCGGCATGGCCGTGCCCGCCACACCGTTCTCGATCGTCCCGAGTAGTTCCTCGTCGGGATCACCGGCCGCAGGCGAGTTCGCATCGAGAGCCTTACCGACACCACCCTCCAGATTCGCGCCATGACAGGCAGCACACTTCGCCGTGTAGATCGCCTTGCCATCCGGTCCGGCTGCTCCAACGGTGGTCGTGGTACCGCCTCCGGTGGCGGACGGTGCCGCCAGTGGCTCCCGCCAGTTCGGACGATCGGGTGCGCCCTTTTCCAGCGAGCGCAGGTAGGAGGACAAGGCATTGATCTGTTCGAGGGTGAACGGACCGTTGAAGTCCTGCAGGTAGGCACTCATCTGCGTCCCCGGAATACCGACCGAGACGAGCGAGCGAATCTGCTCGTCTGACACCGAGCCGAGAAACTGCTTCGAATTGAGTGCAGGACCGATCCCCCCGGTGGCGTTCTGGCCATGGCAGGCAGCGCAGTTCTGCACGAAGAGTTCATCACCGGTGGCAATCAGATTGGCGACATGCTGCGCTTTTGCCTCCGCGCGCCTGTTCGGTTCGACCAGCCTGTAGGCGACAAACGCCAGCACGAGGAGCACCAGCAGACCGACACCCCACAGCATCCACCTGTTCGTAGATTCATCCATCTTCGGATCTGGTGGTCGTTCAGGCACTTTCTGTCCCCCCGCAGTTTGGGCCACGCAGCGGTTCATCGATCGTCTCGGGGCCGCGTGGAGGCCCGAGAGTCACCAAACCCGTGTCCACTTGAACGATGCCGTCGACGATCTCCACCGCGTAGCGATCCATGCCTCGGGGAGCAGGGCCCTCCCGCCACTCTCCAAGTCGGTTGAACTTCGAGCCATGGCATGGGCACTCGAACTCGCCAGACGAATCGCACCACGGCACCCGGCATCCCAGGTGTGGACATTTCCACGAGAGTGCCACGGTCTCGCCCTCGATTTCGGCCACATACCCACGAATGGCCGGCAACTCGGCGACATCCACGGTCGGGACGTCGGCGACGGGGCCTGCTTTCACCATTCCCCCGAAACCGGAGGTCTCGCCCGGCTTGAACATGTCCCAGCTTGTCCAGGCACCGGCAACACCAACGAGACCGAAACCCCATTTCCAGCCTCTGGCCAGCAGCTCTCTTCGGTTGATCTTGCTCATAGCTCTCCGTACCAATCCTTCCACGGCCAGACCCAACCCCAGTCGGGACCTCTGAACATGAACCCGATCAGCGTGAGCAGGATCCAGACGACCATGAAGATCGTGAACGTGGCGACGGCCACCTTACGGAATCTTGGCTGAAGGTGAGGGTTCCGGTCGATGTACGGCAACGCGGCCAAGCCGAGCACGATCGCGCCCGGCAAGAGGACTCCCGCCACCAGCGGATGGAAATGCGACAGGAGTTCCTGCAAGGCTGCAAAGTACCAAGGGGCCTTCTCGGGGTTCGGGGTCAAGTTCGGATTGGCGATCTCCCGCAGCGGAGCATTGAACACGACCGCAAGAAGCACGACGACTGCAACGACGACCAGAGCCGTCACGGCATGACGCACGAGCAGATGTGGCCACACCATCACCGGATCCTCCTCCGACAACACCTTCCGCTTCCCACCGGGCGGGATGCCGGGTACCACGCCAAGGACACGATGCCCCTTGATCACCTTCGGTTCCTGGTCGTCCATGGTCACCTCCCCACCGCTGCGACGTCCTCTTCGGCACGCTCCTCGTCGGTCGACTGCGTCAACATCGAGTCCTTCCTCCAACGCCAGAGATGGAACGTCACCACGATCACCAGCACCGTCGGCAGCACGGCGACATGCAGCACGTAGAAGCGGAGCAGGGTGGAAGAGCCGACTTCGGAACCGCCCAACAGGATCTTCTCGATGAGGCCTCCCAGCACCGGCACGAAACCTGCCATCGAGCTTCCGACCGTCACCGCCCAATACGCCAACTGATCCCAGGGAAGCAGATAGCCCGTGAACGAGAGCAGCAATGTGATGACGAGCAGGACGACTCCGATGACCCAGTTGAACTCCTTCGGCTTCTTGTACGCACCGCGATAGAACACCCGGGCCATGTGGATTGCCACGATGAGCACCATCAGGTGGGCAGACCAGCGGTGAACGTTACGCACGTATTGCCCGAACGGAATACTCGTCTGGATGCGCAGAATATCGAGGTACGCCGACGCCGGAGACGGCACATAGAAGAACATCAGATAGATGCCCGACAGCACGAGTGAGCCGAAGAGGACCAGAGCTGCAACACCCAGATACCACGAGTAGCGGAAGCCGATCTCCTTCCTCCTCATCTTCACGGGGTAGATGTGCAACAAGAAGCTCGCCCAGTGGCCGGCGGCACGGTCGCGCTCCGTCACGCGGTCGGGAGTCCTCCAGATGGAGCGCCCGATCGTGGACTCTCTCACTTGTTTCATCAGATTCATACTTGCACTCCCACTTTTGGCACCCCCACTCCCGTCCACAATCCCATGGACAGGGCGTCCGTCGGGCACCGCTCGATACAAAGCGCGCACCGAATGCATGCACGCTCGTCGAACATCAGCGCCGTCGACCCTGCCGGACCGGCCCCAACCTCCTCTGCCGGAACGAGCGAGATCACATCGATCGGACACACGTCGGCGCACAGCGCGCACAGCACGCACTCACTGGCGTCGAGGAGGATGTTGGCAAAACAGCGTAGGCATCGTTTGGCCTCACACCGAGCCATCTCCTCGGTGAACCCTGTCTCGACCTCCGTCAGGCCGATGCGACGATCGGTCGGAGTCGTGGGGACATCGATGCGCCCGATACGGTCGTAGATGTCATCGAGACGGTGAAACTGCTCCAGCCGGACCATCTGGCCTCTCTGTTGCTCCTGGATCTCGCCACCGAACGCCTTGTGGATCTGCGCCGCGGCGATCCGACCGTCGGCGATACCGAGGATCAGTGTTCGGGGCCCTTTTGCGGCGTCGCCACCGGCCCACACCATGGGTATCGACGTCTCGAGGGTGTCGGGATCGATCTGGATCGTCCTGCGGGGGGAGACCTGCGGACCGTCGGCGCCGAGCGCCTCGACATCGACCGACTGACCGATGGCCAGGATGATCGTGTCCGCCTCGTGCAGTTGAACATCATCGTGGTCGAACTTTGGCGCGAATCTCCCGTTCTCGTCGAACACCGACAGCACACCAATCGTTTCGAGTCCGGTAACGCGGCCACGAGTGTCCGTCAGGATGCGAGCGGGCCCGCGACGGTGCACGAACGCGATGTTCTCATTCACGGCCTCTTCGAGCTCGAACTCCGAGGCAGGCAACTCCTCGACCGATTCGAGCGAGATGACCTTCACGTGTGTCGCTCCGGCTCGAGCCGCGGTGCGGGCAACGTCGAGAGCTTCGGTGATAGCGGCCGTCTCTTCCACCTGTTCGAACCGGCTTTCCAGAGCCTTGGTCTCGTAGGCGTCGCGCCGCAACGCAGTCCGTGCGGCATCCATCGCCACGTCGCCGCCGCCGATGACGATCACCTTCTCGCCGATGTCCACCTCAAAACCTTGATTGGCGTTGAGGAGGAACTCGACGGCCTTCAAGACGCCATCTGCGTCGCCTCCGGGGATGTCGAGACCGCGTCCCAAGAACGCGCCGAACGACAAGAAGACGGCGTCGTGACGCTCTCGTAGTTGATCCAGCGTGACATCGGCACCGAGTCTCGTATTCAGCTGCACCTCGACACCCATGTCGACGATTGCACGGATCTCCGCCGCGAGCAGGCTTCGATCGAGGCGATATTCGGGAATGCCGAGAACCATCATCCCGCCGAGAACTCCCGTCGCTTCATACACCGTCACCTTGTAGCCGAGACGTCGCAGGTCGTGCGCCGCCGACAGCCCTGTCGGCCCACCACCTACGATCCCCACGCTGTAGGGGAGATCGACGAGTGGTGCTCCAGCCACTTCCTTGTACATGTCGCTGCCTGCTTCGACCCCGTACCTCTCGGTGACGAACCTCTTCAACGCCCGAATGGCGATCGGCCGGTCGATCTCCCCCCGGCGACACTCGTCTTCGCATGGTGCAGCGCACACACGACCGCAGACCGAGGCAAATGGGTTCGGCAACCGGGCGGTCAAATAGGCGAACTCGTCCTCACCGTCCGCGATGGCGGCCACGTATGCGCCTGCGTTCGTGTGAACGGGGCATGCGGCCAGACACGGGATGTTCTCGTCGTAGAACTGGAGGGGCCCGATCGTCATATCTTCTGCGCCTTCTGCAGGTGGCGAAGCGCCACCATACCGACCGCCAGCGCCGTAAACCAGACCCCCGAGACCACAATGTCCTGGACGGCTCTCGGGGCGCCGGAGATCGGGGCCACCTTGAACAGCACCGAAGGCAACCACACGGTCATGAGGAAGAAGGAGAAGAACAGGACGAAGGCGCGCGCATACGCGCCTTTCCAGGTGAACGATTCGTGACCCGGTTTCACGACCATGACCACGAATCCTTCCGAGCGGACGAGGGCTGTGAAACTACCCGACGGGACCCGAAGCCACCGGCCTCTCGATGCACCGCACCGTTGCACTCGAAGAGAACTTCCACCGTGGATGCGAGCAACATCAAGCGGACCATCGGTTCTCTCCCTCTCGTGAACGCGTGCATCATATCCCCGTGTCTGACCGTACCTCTGGCTGTCGTCTTCGAGCGCTCGGGAACTCGCAGATTCGAGCCGGCCATCCGAGCCTACCGCGCAACGGATCATCAGCGAACTCGAATACTATGACACGAGGATCCTTATTGATAAGATCCACCAATCCCTAGGCGATAACGGGGTCGAGGGAATAATGATCGGAGGGATCATGAGACGGACCCGCCTTTTCGCCGTGCTGTTTGTGTTCACACTTGTCGCTGCCGCCTGTTCGAGTACAGCCGAGACGACAACGACCACGACACCGGTACAGACGACGACAACGACGAAAGCCGCCACCACGACAACCGCCATGAAGGTCGCCCAAGGAGATGTCGTCAAAGGCGGCCTCTTGTACGACAAGTGGTGGAAAGCCCTCGGTATCGACGAGCCATCCGGCGACATGCCACTGTGGGCAACCCAGAGTACGAATACCCGATCCGGAGCCGCCACCTGGCGCTGCAAAGAGTGCCACGGCTGGGACTACAAGGGCGCCGAGGGTGTCTATGCCTCCGGTTCCCACGCGACCGGATTCCCCGGAATCTGGGATGCGCGGTCCAAGTCGTATGACGATTTGAAGGCCATCCTCACGACGGGGGATCACGATTTCTCCGTGATGGGCGACGCAGCCCTGGAGGACTTGATCACGTTCGTCCAACAGGGCCTCGTGGACACGTCGAAGTACATCAACGCCGACAAGACCCTCATCGGGGCCGATCCCGACCGAGGCGACGGACTCTTCGACAGTGCCTGTGCGGCCTGTCACGGTGCGGACGGCACGACGATCAATTTCGGTTCTGACGAAGAGCCCGAGTTCGTGGGTACCGTCGCATCGGACAACCCGTGGGAAGCGCTTCACAAGATTCGCGTCGGCCAGCCGGGCGCGGCGATGCCGGCGGCGCTGAACGGCGACTGGACCATCCAGGACATGATCGACGTCATTGGCCATGCCCAGACGTTCCCCACCGAGAAGACCGGGGAGGATCTGAGCGCAATAGCGTTGGGCGGCAGACTCTACGACAAGTGGTTCAAAGTCGCGGGCGTGGACGCGCCCGACGGCGACATGCCGCTGTGGGCAAACCAGTCCACGAACACCCGTAGCGGCGCCGATACCTGGCGCTGCAAAGAGTGCCACGGCTGGGACTACAAGGGTGCCGACGGTGTCTATGCCTCCGGTTCCCACGCGACCGGATTCCCCGGAGTCTGGGATGCACGAGACTGGACCAGCGAACAGATCGTTGCCCAGATCTCCGGCAAGAACGACCCGAATCACGACTTCTCGCCGTATCTGTCCCATGACCAGCTGCACGCACTCGCCGTGTTCATCACCAACGGCATGTTCGACAAGTCGACGCTGTTCGATCCGGCCACGAAGACACCCACGGCAGGCGATGCCGCCGAAGGGAAGAAGCTCTACGACGCAGGATGCGCGGCGTGCCACGGTGCGGACGGCACGCAGATCAACTTCGGTGACGACGCCGAACCCGAGTATGTGGGGACGGTCATGGTCGACAACCCGTGGGAAGGTTCGCACAAGATCATGTTCGGCCAGCCCGGAACCGGTATGCCGACCGGGATCGAGAGCGGCTTGAGCATCGAGCAGCTTCTCGACCTGATCAAGTACATGCAGACGTTCCCGACCAGCTAGAGACCCTCGCCAACATCGACAATTGCGGCCCCCGGATTGCCGGGGGCCGCTGCTTTGGTAACGTCGCCCCATGGCACTCGGAGTCATCCTCGCCGGCGGAATGTCACGACGCATGGGAACCGACAAGGCACTCGTCGACGTGGCCGGACGCCCCATGGTCGAATGGGTTGCCGCAGCACTCCACCGCGTGTGTGACACGACGATCGTCGTCGGCCGCGAGGATCTCGATGGCCTGCGATGTGTGCCGGACACACAGACGCGCGTTCGTGGCCCGCTCGCCGGCCTCGTGACTGCGCTCGGGTCGGCGCACGGCCAGGCCGTCCTACTGGTTGCAGTGGACCAACCCTTCCTTCGATCCCAGACGATGCAGAGGCTGCTCGACCTGGCTTCGAACGAGGCAGTGGTACCGATCGATGGAGCCAGGCAGGTGACCTGCGCCGTCTATCCGGCCTCCTGGGCATCCGAGACGATCGACGAGGTCGAATCCGGCGGCTCGATCCAGTCGCTCCTCGACCGGCTGGCACATCGCCGGGTCGAAGAATCGGAGTGGCGCGCGTGGGACGAGGATGGGCGCTCCTGGTTCAGCGTCGACACTTCCGGGGCACTGACCGAAGGCCTGGCCCGGTACGGGCCCCCCGGATAGCAGCCGGCAGGGACACTCGCCCCGGTTGCCCACTCCCACGCCGGGTACCGGATACGAAGCACGGGCAGGCGAAGCCTGGCCTATCCCCCGATATAGCTCATCTCCACTCTGGGCAGGTCCGAGGTCCGCGACGAGCGGAGTTCCGAGTATCGGTCATCACGGCGCTCCCATAGACGTGTGATCTGCGCCGAGATCTCGTCATCGGACGCGCCGGACCGCAGTGGGGACCGCAGATCACGACCAGTCGTCGCGAACAGGCATGTGTACAGCGACCCGTCGGCCGAGACCCGAACCCTCGTGCACGAGCCACAAAACGGCATCGTGACGGAAGCGATCACCCCGATCTCACCACCACCGTCGACGTAGCGAAAGCGCCTGGCGACCTCTCCCGGGTAACGCGGCGCCAGCGCTTCGATTGGATAGACCGCATCGACCGTCTCGATGATCTCGCCGGCGGGTACCACGTCATCGAGACGCCAGCCGTTCGTGCCTCCCACGTCCATGTACTCGATGAACCGCAGGATGTGACCCGTGCCCCGGAACTCTCGTGCCATGTCGACGATCGTATGATCGTTGATACCACGTTGGATCACGGCGTTGATCTTCACCGGTCCCAGTCCGACCTCTGCTGCGACGTTGATCCCGTCCAGAACCCTGGCGACAGGAAAGTCGACGTCATTCATCGCACGGAACACGGTGTCATCCAGCGAATCGAGACTGACGGACACCCGATCGAGACCGGCGTCCTTCAAGTCGGCCGCATGCTGGGCCAAGAGAGCCCCGTTTGTCGTCAGGGTGAGATCATCGATTCCATCGATCGCACTCAGGCCGGCAATCAGATGACCCAGATTCCTCCGCAGTAGCGGTTCGCCACCGGTGATACGAACCTTGCGAACCCCGAGTCCGGCGAAGATCCGCACCAACCGCTCGATCTCCTCGAGGCTGAGCAGGAGATCCCGGCTGAGAAACTCCCACTCCCGATTGAAGATCTCCTTCGGCATGCAATACGTGCAACGAAAGTTGCAGCGGTCGGTGACCGAGATACGCAGATCTCGAAGGCATCGCTCAAACGTGTCCGCTATGGCAGTACGGTCATCAGTCATCAGTCATCAGTCTATGTTCGGACCGCAGTATGCAGATCCGATCCGCCTGCGGCAAAACGCCCAGCGCCTTGGCCGGTGACATTCGTGGTGTCGATGCCGAGGCAGGGGCGTCGGGTCGACACGGATCGACCCGTCCCATTCGTTCGAGTCGAGTTGTCGGGTCGATCCGATGTCGATCGCAAGACCCGCACAACGACGGCGCTAGATCCTGGCGGTCCGTTGTGCCCAGCGCAGACCGAAGATCACGAAGGCCAGCAGGACCAGCCAGGTACCGCTGGCCGCGAGATCCTGCACCAGACGCGGGGCGCCCGACAGCGCCGAGCTCTCCAGCAGCGCCGAGGGCAGCCAGACGGTACCGACTGCGAAGACAACGACGATGAGCACACCCCGCAGCCAGGCCGAGCCCCAGCTGATCCCCGACAGCCTCGGGACTTCTCTCCGCACCCAGACGACGATCTGCCACGGCCGTATCAGGTATCCGAGCGGCACCGTGATGATGTGTACCAGCCGGGAGAAGGGGAAGAGCGCGAGGAAGACGAAGAACAACACGACGTGCGTCTGCGTAATGAACGGCATCGAAGCCAACAGATCCGCACGGGGCTGAAGCGACAGCAGTGAGCGCACGTAGGGGACCATCACGCCGAGCCCCCACACCGACCCGAACCGGTACAACACCGCGGTCAGCACTCCAGTGAGCACCTGGAAGCCGACAAGTGTCAGCACGATGCCATCCATCAATGAGGTCACCGCGCGGACTCTGTGCTCCGTCAGACGTCGATACCCGAGCACGAGCAGCCCACCGAGTGCCCAAACGCCGAGAGCGAACCCCGTGGCCTCCAGCAGGTAGAGGCGGACCGGAGCCCTATTCCAGACGAGGAATGTCTCCGGTACCACCAAGGCAACGAGGTGGGCGGTGAGGATGACCACGACCCCCCAGTGGAACGACACCGAGCCCCAGAAGAGCTTCTTGCGCTCCAGCAGTTGCGAGGACAATGACGACATGGTGAACGGACGGCGAACGGCACGATAGAACGTGCCGATCACCGCCACGGCGGTCGCCACGTACGGGAAGATCACGAACAACAACAGGTTCCAGTTCATGCGGCACCTCCAACGGGCATCGATACCGCCCTCGTCGCCTCGAGAAGGAAGCGGTAGGGGTTGTCGGGTTCGGCCTTGGCGAGCGCCTTCACCATCCGATCCAGGGCATTCGGAAAGATCTCGACCAGACCCGGCAGCGGCTCGGACGCCACGGCAAGGTAGCGCAGCACGGGGTCGAGATGGTCCGACAGTTCTCCGAGCGGGTCGATCCCGGCTTCCTTCTCGACCCGCTGCATGTCTGCGAGGAACGCTCCTCGCTGGTAGCTGTCCTCCCAGATCACGTAGCCCACATAGGGAACGAACAGGGGCGAAAGGTCCAGCGTCCGGGTGTGCAGCTCCTCCCAGCCCTCCTGACCGAGAGATCCGATCACGTCGACGAATCGACCGAAGTGGCGGCGAATCGACGAATCCTCGACCGAGCCCGCGGCCGACCGCAGGAACTCGAGACTTTCCGGGCCCGGATAGCGAAACCCGGCGGCGAGCGCATCCAGATCGGTCATCATGCCCCCCTCACCGGGGCCTGGAGATAGCCGAGACCGGTCTCCCCCTTTCGGGCAAGCGGATCGCCGTAGATGGCCTCCTGAGACATCTCTCGGTGATAGGGAGGAAACACGAACCGATCCTCGATCGTCGGCAGTGTCGTCAGGCGATAGATCACTTCTGCCTCTTCAACGGTCGTGCCCGCCTCGGCGAGGACCTGAACCGTCGCGTCGTCGATGACCCCGTCCACACTCTGGCGACGCTTGTAGATACGGATGGCGAGCATCTTGCGGAGGATCCGGCGGATCGGCTCCTCGTCGCCGAGTGAGAAGAGATTCGCCAGGTACCGGATCGGGATCCGGGCCTTGTCGAGGTTCTCGAAGCGCTCGAAGTCGACCTGTTCGGGCGGAAGATCCAGCTTCACGAGACCCTCCTCGATCACGGAAACGACCGGCGAGAGCGGCGGAACATAGAACATCATCGCCATCGTCCGGAACTCCGGATGCAGCGGCAGCGCTATGCCCCATTCCTTCACGAACTTGTAGACCGGTGACGCCTGGGCGGCTTCGATCCACCCGTCGTCCAGGCCCGAAGCCTTCGCGGCAGCAATCACGGCCGGATCGGACGGGTCGAGAATCATGTCGAGTTGTGCATCGATCAAATCGCCTTCGGGCACCGCGGCGGCCTCCGGGATTCGGTCTGCGTCGTACAGCAGTACGCCCATGTAGCGGATGCGCCCCACGCACGAATGGGCGCAGGCGGGAGCCTGGCCGGTCTCCATGCGAGGGAAGCACAGAATGCACTTTTCGGACTTGCCGGTGGACCAGTTGTAGTACACCTTCTTGTAGGGGCATGCGGCCACGCACATCCGCCATGCCCTGCACTTGTCTTCGTTGACGAGCACCACGCCGTCTTCGGCTCGCTTGTAGATGGCACCGGATGGGCACGCTGCCACACACGCCGGATTGAGACAGTGGTTGCAGATCCGTGGCAGGTAGTTGAACACGACCCGTTCGATCTCGTCCATCTGCGCCTTCACGTCGGCGGCAACCTGGTCGAAGTTCGGATCGTTGGCCGCATAGATCGGCGACCCGGACAGATCGTCGTCCCAGTTGGGGCCGCCTTCGATGTTCATCTCCTCGCCGGTGATCGCCGAGATCGGTACTGCCGTCGGCTGGTCGTCACCGGCGGGGGCGTCAAACAGGTCCTGGTACCGAAAGGTGAATGGCTCGTAGTACTCGTCGATCTCGGGCAGGGCCGGGTTGAAGAACAGATTGGCCAGACCCTTCGATCGCGAATGCAGCCGCAATCGAAGCTTGCCCGATTCGTCGCGGGACCAGCCGCCCTCGTAGTGCTTCTGGTCTTCCCACCCGGTGGGGTAGCCGGTCCCGGGGCGGGTCTCGACATTGTTCCACCACATGTACTCGGCACCTTTGCGATCCGTCCACAGGTTCTTGCAGGCGACACTGCACGTGTGGCAACCGATGCACTTGTCGAGATGGAACAACATGCTCATCTGGGCTCGAACATCCATGCGATTCCTCCTCAGTACTCGGGTCGATCGATTCGGCGCAGGTAGACGAAAGTGTCTCGGTTCACCCCGGTCGGACCCCAGTAGTTGAAGGAGTAGGTGAACTGGCCATATCCGCCGCTCATGAGCACGGGCTTCAACCGCGCTCGTGTCAACGAGTTGTTCATACCGGCTCTTCGCTTCCGCAAAGGAGAGATCGGGATGCCGACGGTGCGCTCGGTGGCGTGGTAGACGAATACGGCGCCTCGTGGAATGCGAGAAGACGTTACGCATCGCTGGACGAAGACGCCGTTGTCGTTGAACAGCTCCACCCAGTCGTTGTCGGTGATACCCAGTTCCGCGGCATCCTTGGCGTTCAGCCACACCGGGTAGCCGCCGCGAGACAGGGTCTTCATCCGGATGTTCTCGGAGTACGTCGAGTGGATACTCCACTTGCCGTGCGGAGTGATGTAGTTGAAGAGCTTCCCCTGGGCTTCGACCTTGACCCGCTCCGTCTCCAGCAACATCGTGTGGTCGGGTCGCGGTTTGAAGGTCGGAAGCGACTCACCCCAGGTCAGGTAATTCTCATGGTCAAGGTAGAAGTGCTGGCGTCCGGTCAGCGTGCGCCACGGGACATCACGTTCCACGTTCAGCGTGTAGGGACTGTATGCCCTGCCGTCGTTCACGATTCCGCTCCACGTCGGAGTCGTGAGCACCCTTCGCGGCTGGGCAACGATATCTGCGAACGTGGTTCGCGTGCTCCGCCGGCCATCGGCGAGATCGACCAGGTCCAACCCCGTCTTGGCGCCTTCGGCCTCGAAAGCCCGATAGGCGAGTTCGCCGTTCGACGCAGGGTCGAGATGCAGAATGGCCTCGCACACCTGCCGATCGAACTCGAGCGAAGGGTACGGTCTGCCATTGAGCGCCTCGATCCCGATGGTTCGAGGCTGGCGCTCGATCAGCTGCCGGTAGAAGTCCGCGACAGGGAACTTGATCCCATGTGCGCCAACCCCGTTCTTCTCGATTCCCCGTCCGAGCGACACCATCCGTTCGTAGAGGCCGGTGTAGTCACGCTCAACGACCTTGAACTTGGGCATCGTCTTGCCGGGAATCCCCTCGACCTCGCCCTTGGTCCAGTCGCGCGTGTCGGTCTGGGCGATCTCATCGACGGTGTCGTGCTGCAGCGGCAGCATGACGATGTCCTTCAGGGGACCCGACAGGTGAGCCTCTGCAAGTTCGGAGATCTTGTGAGCGATCGCCTTGTAGATCGCCCAATCCGACTTCGACTCCCACGCCGGCGCCACCGCCGCCTGCATCGGGTTGATGAAACTGTGTAGGTCGGTCGTATTCAGATCGTCCTTCTCGTACCAGGTCGCCGCCGGAAGGACGATGTCCGAGTAGAGGGCGCTCGTGTCCATCCGGAAGTTCAGATCGACGATGAGGTCCATCTTGCCGATTGGCGCCTCGGGTCGGAACGTGACCTCTTTCACCGAGTCGCCGGCGTGTTCTTCGGCGACTGCGTTCGAGTGCGTGCCGAGATAGTGGCGCAGGAAGTATTCGTGGCCCTTGGCGGAGGTGCCGATGGCGTTGCCCCGCCAGATGAACCAGGTTCGCGGCCAGTTCTCAGGGGCGTCCGGGTCGTCGATGGCAAACCGAATGTCGCCGGATTTGAGGCCCTCGACGACGAAGTCGATGATCTCGGCGTCGGTGGTCGCCCCTGCAGCCTGCGCCCTCCGGGCAAGGTCCAGCGAGTTCTCGCCGAACTGTGGAAAGAACGGCAGCCAACCCTTGTGGACGGCTCGCACCTGATGATCGATGGTGTGGTCGTCGAGACCGGCGTTCCCGGGCAGCGTGTCGTAGTCGGAGTAGCCCCGCTCGTAACGCCACTGGTCGCTGTGCACATAGTGAAACGAGGGCGTGTTCTGGTGACGGGGAACCATCCCCCAGTCCCCTCCGAAGGCGATCGGAGCCCACGAAGCATGCGTCACGAGCTTCTCCTGCCCGACGTAGTGCGCCAGACCGCCGCCGTTGACGCCAACCGAGCCGGTGAGCATCAAGGCGGTGATCCCTGCCCGGTACAGCAGGTTGTTGTGATACCAGTGGTTGACGCCGGCGCCGATGATGATCAGGTTCTTGCCCTTGGTCTGCTCCCCGTTTGCCAGCCACTCGCGGGCGAACCGGATGACGGTGTCACGATGGATGCCGGTCTGCGATTCCTGCCACGCAGGAGTGAACGGCGCCTCCACATCGTCGTACCCGGTCGCGTACGCTCCTCCGAGACCGCGATCGACACCGAACTGGGCCATCATCAGGTCGAAGACGGTGGTGACGGCGACCCGACCTTCCTCGGTCTCGATGTACCGGACGGGCACGCCGCGTGTCCGGGTCGTCCCCTCCGCAAAGTCGTCGAAGGCGACCTGCTCGACGGCGTCGTGACGCTCGACGAACGTCAGGTCCGGATCGAGCGCCTCGCCGGTGGTCGCATCCTCCGGTTTGAGATTCCACTTGCCCTTTTCCTTGTCGGCCCACCGGAATCCGATCGTGCCCTTGGGCATACGAGGGCGGTTCGACGTGCGGTCCCACCAGAGCATCTTCCAGTCGCCATGCTCGGTGCCGGCGTACTCGGCGACACGACCGGCGCGCAGGTACTTCCCCGCCGTTCCACCGCTGATCTCGACGAGGAACGGCATGTCGGTGGTTCGCTTCACGTAGCTCGTGAAATACGGGACCTGGCGATCGGCATACGCCTCTTTGAGGATGACGTGATCGACGGCCAGCCAGAAGGCCGTGTCCTGCCCGGGATGGGCCGGGATCCACCAGTCGGCGTACTTGGCGACCTGGGAGAAGTCGGGGCTGAACACGGTGAGTTTCGCGCCCGCGTGCCGGACCTCGGCGATGAAGTGACAGTCGGGAGTCCGGGTCATGTTGAGGTTCGAACCGACCACGGCGATGAACCTCGAGTTGTACCAGTCGGCGGATTCGGCCACGTCGGTCTGCTCACCCCACACTTCGGGAGAGGCCGGCGGCAGGTCGCAGTACCAGTCGTAGAAACTCATGACGACGCCGCCGAAGAGGGAGAGAAACCGGCTCCCCGAGGCGTAGCTGATCTGAGACATGGCAGGGATCGGAGAGAACCCGATGACACGGTCGGGGCCGTGCTTCTTCGCCGTGTGGACCGATGACGCGGCAGCGATCTCGAGCGCCTCGTCCCAGCGGATGCGGCGGAACCCGCCCTTGCCCCGCGCCTGCTGGATCCGGCTGCGCTTCTCGGGATCCGCCATGATCGATGCCCATGCGTCCACCGGGTCGTTGTGCAGCCGCCTGGCGGCGCGCCACAGGTCGATGAGTGCCCCGCGAGCATACGGATACTTGACGCGAATCGGGCTGTACAGGTACCACGAGAAGGAGATCCCCCGTTGGCACCCTCTCGGCTCGTACGGTGGAAGGCCGTCTTCGAGACGCGGATAATCGGTGGCCTGCAACTCCCAGGTCACGATGCCGTCCTTGACGAACACCTCCCAGGAACAACTCCCCGTGCAGTTCACCCCGTGGGTGGTGCGCACCCGCTTGTCGTGCTGGAAGCGGTTTCGGTAGAACTCCTCCCACTTGCGCTCCGCCGGAGCGACTTTCTCTTGCGTCCAATCCTTCATCGCCCGCTCCTCAGTCGTTCCACATAACTCGTCCGTGATCTCCTGAATATCAACATCACCCCGAACAACACCACTGCACCGATCACACCCAGGACCAACAGCAGATCGACCCCGCCCGACGAAGGCTGTGTCGTCGCGAAGTATGCGGCGAGGTCGGCCCGCTCCGCGTCCGTGAAGGGGCTCGCCCCGAACACCGGTTGCATCGTCGGGGACGGCGGGTTGGCCAGGACGGCGAAGACACCGTCGGTGCCTCCGAATCGAGCAGACAGGTCGGTGAGGTCCGGTCCCAGCGTGCTGCCACCGAGGTTGGTGTGGCTGCCTGCACTGTGACATGCGATGCAGGCCGGTCCGCCTCCGTCCAGCCGCTGCACACCGACGAAGATCGCCTCGCCACGCTCGGCGGAGCCGGTCACGGCCGCC
This sequence comes from Actinomycetota bacterium, assembly GCA_013152275.1. NCBI lineage: Bacteria > Bacillati > Actinomycetota > Actinomycetota bacterium. The sequence goes on from JAADGS010000063.1 coordinate 62,692, forward strand.
GCGGTCGGCACGGTTACACCCGCGGTAGTAGTGGTCCCGGCCGGCGACCCTTGCAGATCACCCTGCACGTGACCGATCAGCGCGGCGATGTCTGCGTCGCTCAGTGAGGAGAACGGAGGCATGACGCCGTCGTATTGGACTCCGAGCACCTCGATCGGCCCCGAAAGCCCCCCGGTGATCACGGTGCGCACGAACTCGGCATCCTGAACTGCCGGGTTGCCGGCGAGAGGGGGGAACGATCCTGCAACGCCTTCGCCGGTGGGACCGTGGCACGCCGCACAATTCGTCTGGTAGATGGTGGCGCCGTCGGGTTCGGCGGCCGAGGCCGCAGGCACGACGGCCATCGTCATGAACAGCGTCGCCGCGACGAGGTAGCGGATCATGGATGGACTCCTTCCTCGATGTCCGAGATCTTGGTGTTCGCGAGTTCGGCCAAGAGGGCGTCACGGGCCCGACTCCATGCATCGTGCAAGGCGCAATGCTCGGTCACCGGACAGGGGGTTCCTCTCAGCACGCAGCTGCCGTCGACGGTCGGGCCCTCGACCGCCTCGATGAGATTCAGCAACGAAATCTCCGACGTGTTCGTATCCAGCCGGTAGCCCCCTGTAGGGCCCGGCTCGGAGACCACCCAGCCCTTCACTACCAGCGGCTTCATCACCTGGGCGATGAATGGAGCCGTGGTCCCGATGATCCCGGCCAGGTCTGCGCCCTTGACGAGACCATCGGTGTGATCGAGCTCGAGTACTGCCTTCAATGCGAGATCGGCTTTCTTCGTGATCTCGAGCCGCATCACACCACCTGGGCCACCGGGTGTTGCGCGGCCCTCTTCAGCCCATAGGCTACGCCGAGTGACAGCACGGCGAGGATCACGAATACGACAAACCCCGTCGCGTATCCCGAGAGATCCGTGCCTTTGACGAAGAGACCCATCAACGGGGGAACGGCGAAGCCTCCGAAAGCGCCCAGGCCTCCGACCCACCCGGCTGCACCGCCGACCGCCTCGGGGACTTCCTGTGGTACCAGTTTGAAGACGGCGGCGTTGTTCACGCCCATGCCGATCGCCATGAGGATCTCTGCAAACAGCGAAAGCCCGACACTCGTCGAGAGCGTCATCAGCACGGCACCTGCCAGCAGCGAGGCAAGCGACAAGATGGCCGTCAGCTCTCCGCCGATTCGGTCCGCGACCGAGCCACCGACGATGCGAATCAACGAAGCGAGGATCGAGAACGTCGCGGTGAACGCTCCCGCCGCGACAAGGGAGACCCCCAGGTACTCTTTCCAGTAGGTGGGAAGCCACGCGGTCAGGGCTATGAACCCGCCGAAGGTCGTGAAGTAGAGCACCACCATCGCCCAGGTCTTCCAGTTGCGTGCCGAGATCTGGAGCGTTTGGAGCGCCGTCCCTGCAGGGAACAGTTCCTCGCCGAGTTCCTGTGCACGCGTCTTGGACTCCTCGACGGAGAGCCCGTGGTCACGGAACTGGAAGAATGGGGCGTTCTGGCCCATGCGCCAGTAGAGGAATGTGCCGACGACGAGCAGCCCGAGCCATGCAATATAGGCGGTGGAGAGGCCCGCGGCACTCAGGATCAACGGCAGCAGGAACGAGAACATACCCGGAGCAAGGTTTCCGGCACCTGCGAACGTGCCGAGCGCCCAGCCCTGGCGTGACTGCGGATACCAGTACGACACCTGGCTGATCCCCACGGAGAACGTGGCGATCCCCGCCCCGCTCAGCACTCCGAGCAGCAACAGGAGCGGATACATTCCCGGTGTCAGATTATCCGGATAGAGGGTTGTGACGATGACGGCAAGACCCGTCATACCCACCACCGACGACAGGAGCAACACGATGAACGGCTTACGTCCCCCTGTCGTGTCGACCCACGCAGAGAACGGAATCCTCAGCAGCGATCCCGAGAGTGCCGGCGCAGCCACCAACAAACCGACCTGTCCCGGGGACAGGTCCATGATCTCCTTGAACTTGTGAGCGGTAGGTCCGAAGAGCGCCACCGCAGCGAACCCGAAGAAGAAACCGAGAGTGGCGGCAAGGAGGCCGGAGCTCGGTGTCCCCTTCGTCCGAAGGTCAGCCATGTTTCCTCCAAGACTCTCTTAGTCCATGACTATACGACTCCGCGACCATACCGCCCCGTCGACTCGCTTGTCAACCTCTGCGGTTGGGGGATCAGCCCTCTGGTTCTCCGTCCGTGGATTCTCCGGCGATTGGGCCGTTTCCCGCGATCGGCGGGAGCGGAAACTGGTCGGGTTGGTGCCATTCGGGTCGGGCCCGGGCAGGCGGTTCGGTCACACTCCCCTGTTGGAAACCCGAGGCGGACGGTACCCCGACCGGTGGTCCGGTCGCGCTCCCCTGTTGACGACTCGAGGCCAAGCCGACCGTCCACGCACCCAGACCGAGGACTGCCATGATCAGGGCAACGACGGTGCCGAAGACAGGGATCAACAACGAGATCACCCACAGCAGCGAGCCGACGAGGAAACCGGCCTGGCCACTGCGCCGCCATCCCAGGAGCCGACCTCCTACCGCCGTCAACACGGGGATCGGAGCCAGGAGCACCCCGAGCATGATCATCCCAAGCACCGCGAGCGCGATCGGCCCTCCGACGACGACCACCGGCAGTGCCATCTCCGGGGAAGCGGCAAGTGCCAGCCCGGCGGCGAAACTGATGAGCAGGATCGGCACCGTCATTGCTGCCAGCCCGACGAAGAACGTACGCACCGGGGACTGCCGAACCGCAGCCACCGAGCGTTGCAGCATACGCGGTGCAGCCCAGAACATCAGGAATCCGAAGATCATGACCGTGAGCACGGTCACCAGTTGCGTCAGCGCGAACATCGCCTGCACGGCCACATTGGGACGGACGGGTTCCCGATGCACGATCTGCCGTCCGACATCCACACCCTTCCCGATGACCGCATCGGCCGAAGACCGATAACCGAGCGTCCCCCCGATCCGCGTCCCTGCAGCGACCTCCAACCGGCCGACCGTCATGTCGACATCACCGTCGATGGAACCGCCGATCCGTGCACGGTCGATCGTCTGCCCACCGATGTCCCGTCCAACGGTGCCGGACGCGTCGAGGTTGAAGGTCCATGCGAGCAGATCCCGACCGATGTCGCCGGTAACGGTCACCTGCGACGCTCCGGCGAGAAGGTCACCTCCGATCTTCCCGTCGACCCGCACCGTGGCCGCCCCGACCCTGACGGACCCGTCGACGGTTCCGGTGATCACGACACTCGACGCCACACCGGTCACGCTGCCCAGCACGTGGCCGCTGATCAGGACTTCCCCGGTGGCGGCAAGGAGCACATCTCCCTCCACGGTCCCTTCGATGACGATCCGGTTCCCGGCCGCATAGAGGTCCTCGCTCACGACATCGCCCTTCTGTACCAGAACGAGGTCTGCTCCGGCCCGATCGGCCGTGACGAACGGGGCGTGTGCCGCAGCAGGTGCGGCAGAGATGAAAAGCAGCAGCCCGGAAGCCATGAGAAGTGTGGCGAGTCGAAGTGAGGTCTTCATGTCTGGCACCATTCTGGCCGAATCGTGACCACAGCGGCGAACCCAGGGCTCAGGGGGGTCGCCAGACCCCCCTGAGCCCTGGGTTCAACGGTTTCAGAAGGGGAACGCTTGTCGGGCGACGTCGAGAAGTGGGCCGGGAATGATTCCGAACACCAGCGTGATCGCGACGGCGATGATCAGCACCCATCGCGTTCCGCCGACGGCCTCGAAGCGCCTCGGGGCGGCGCCGGGCGCTTCGGCAAGCGCAGGCGACTGCATGTACATCAGCACGATGACCCGCAGGTAGAAGAAGAATCCGGCCACCGAGGCGAGCACGGCGAGGATCACGAGCCACTCGAAACCCGCGCTCCACGCCGCCGTGAACGCCGCGAATTTCGCAATGAATCCCGAGGTGAGCGGCATGCCCGACATGGCAATCATGAACAGTGCCAGCGAGCCCGCGAGCAGCGGCGAACGCTCGGCAAGTCCGGTGTAGTCGCTGAGCGGCGATTCGGCTCCGGTCGGCCCCGCCACCGCGGCGACCACGCCAAATGCGCCCAGGAGTTGCACGGTGTACACCGCCAGGTAGAACCAGACCGCGGGCATGCCGACGCCGCCTGCCGTGAGGGCAGTCAGGATGAATCCCGCATGCGCCACCGACGAGTAGGCGAGCATCCGGCGAATGTCCGTCTGCGCGATCGCCAACAACACCCCGACGACGATCGAGATGGCGGCGAGAAGAGCGAGACCGGATGACCACTCGTCGATGAACTTCGGAAACGCGAAGATCAGGATCCTGCCGAGAGCGGCAAAAGCACCGATCTTGGCCGCAGCGACCATGAAACCGACGATGCCGGCCGGGGATCCCTGATATGCATCCGGCGCCCACACGTGGAACGGTGCGGCGGATACCTTGAAGGCAACTCCGACGATCAGCAGGGCCATGCCGACCTGCACGACTCCCGGACGCAACAACACGTGTGTGGAGAAGAACTGGCCGATGCCGATGACGGAGAGGGATCCCGTCCCCGCGAACACCAGCGCGGCGCCGTAGATGAACACCGCCGAAGCGAACGATCCGAGGAGGAAGTACTTGAGTGCAGCCTCGTCGGCCTGCAACGTCTTTCTCGTTATCCCCGCGAGCACATACAGCGACATCGACGCCACCTCGAGACCCAGGAAGATCAGAACCAGGTTCGCCGCGGTCGCCATGAACATGAAACCGGCCGCTGCCATGAACACGAGCACGATGCCTTCGGCGCCTCGCCGGCCCAGTTCTTTCACCATCCCCCAGCCTGCGGCGAGGCCGAGCCCTGCGACACCGACGAGAAGGAAACTCGCGAACGCCCCGAACGTATCGGTGATGAGCATCCCGGAGAATGATGAGCTCGGCGCTTCTGACGCGGATGCCCACTGGAACCCGACGGCCACCCCCGCCAGCACGAGGGTCGTCGCCGCCAGCCACGCGTGCACTCTCGGGGAGGGCTTGCGGAAGACATCCACCATCAGCACGACGACTGCCCCCAGCGTGAGGATGATCTCGGGTCCGACGGCCAGGTAGGAGATGTTCACGCTACTCACCACCGATCACCCCCAGCACGTCGGTCAGGTGGCCCGGAACGGGAGCCTGGTAGGTGGTCACGGTCTCGATCCGATTCAGCACTGCTTCCGTGGAAGGGCCGATCTTGTCGAGTGCGATCTTCGGGTACAGGCCGATGACGAGCATCAGCGCGGCAAGCGTCGACAGGATCGCTATCTCCCTGAAGTTGAGATCGAGCAACTTCTCGTTCTCCGGTTTCGTCACCGGCCCGGTGAACACGCGCTCATACGCCCACAGCAGATAGACGGCGGCCAGGATCACGCCGGAGGCCGCGATGATCGCGTACCACTTCAACGTCAGGAAGCTGCCCAAGAGGATCAAGAACTCACCGATGAACCCGTTCAGGCTCGGCAATCCGATCGAAGCGAACGCCGTGAACAGGAAGAAGCCGGCGAAGATCGGCATGACCTTCTGAAGGCCTCCGAAGTCCCGGATCTCCTTCGTATGGCGCCGCTCGTAGATCATGCCCACGAGCAGGAACAAGGCGCCGGTCGTGATGCCATGGTTGAACATCTGGATCACGCCACCCTCGAGTCCCTGGGACGTCAGCGCGAAGATGCCGAGAACGATGAACCCGAGATGGCTGACCGAAGAGTACGCGACGAGTTTCTTGAGGTTCGGTTGCACGATGGCGACCGCCGCCCCGTAGACGATGCCGATAACGGCAAGGACCGCCAACACCGGAACGAACTTCACCGTCGCATTGGGAAACAGCCCGAGGTTGAAGCGCAGGAAGCCGTAGGTGCCCATCTTCAGCAGCACACCGGCAAGCATCACCGAACCGGCGGTCGGCGCCTCGACGTGCGCATCGGGTAACCACGTGTGGAACGGGAACATCGGAACCTTGATCGCGAAGGCGAGCGCGAACGCTCCGAACAACCACATCTCGGTCGAGGGCGGCATCTTGAGTGTCAGCCAGCTCAGGTAATCGAAGCTGATCTGCCCACCGTGCTGACTGGCATGCATCAAGGCCATGGCGATGATGCCGGCCAGCATCAGCGCCGAACCGAACGCCGTGAAGATGAAGAACTTGACCGCGGCGTAGATCCGCCGTTCGGAACCCCACACACCGATGATGAAGTACATCGGCACCAGGATGACCTCGAAGAACACGAAGAACATGAACATGTCCAGGCTGAGGAAGACGCCCATGAGGCCCCCCTCGAGCAGCAGGTTGAACACGACGAACTGCTTCACTCTCTTCGAGATCGATGTCGACGCGGCAAGGGAGATCGGCATCAGGATCGCCGTCAGCACGACCATCAGCAGTGAGATCCCGTCGACGCCCATGTGCCACGAGATCCCCCACGGCGCGTACCAGGCCACGTCTTCGACGAACTGGAACCCGGCCTCCCCCGTTTTGAAGATATAGAACAGGTACCCGGCGAGTGCAAGCGGAAGGACGCTCAGAGCGAAGCCGACCGGAAGGAACAGCTCTTTTCGACGTGATGGAAGCAGCGCGACCACGATCGCCGCCGCGAAGGGGAGGAGGATCAGTACGGTCAGGATTGGAAAATCAGACTGCACCGCTACAGCCCTCCCGTGCTCAGGAACCAGATGACGAAGCCGACCACGCCCGCTGCGATCGTCAGCGCATAGTTACGTACGTAGCCGCTCTGCAGAGGTCGCAGCGCGGCTCCGATCCGACGAACGACGTTGCCGATGCCGTTCACGGCACCGTCGATGAACTTCTGATCCAAGACGAATGCCGACCAGGCGGAGGCGAGCTTGCCCGGAGCTACGACGAGGGTGCCGTACACGTCGTCCATGTAGTAGGCGTTCCCCATGCGACGCCACAGTGAGGGGATGTTCGTCGTCCATGATTCTTCCGCTCCGTCCGGACGGGTATAGAGCCGCCATGCGATGACCATCCCAGCCAGGGCGACGAGCACCGAGAGCGCTGCCAGGAGCCACAGGAGCAGTCCCCCCGGTTCGCCGGCCAGCTTGATCCCTTCGAACGACGGTTCCAGGAAATGCTCGAGACCGGCCCTGAACGGTGTGTTGATGAGTCCTCCCACGGTCGCCAGGACGGCAAGAACCATCAACGGGATCGTCATGACCTTGGGCGCCTCGTGCGGATGCACTCCCTCATCCCACCTCGGTTCGCCAAGGAAGGTCAGAACGAACCACCGGGTCATATAGAAGGCGGTGATTCCCGCCGTGATCAATCCGATTGCCCACAGGACGATCCACCAGCCACCGCGGTTGAATGCCGTCCCCAGGATCTCGTCCTTCGACCAGAAGCCGGCGAATGGTGGGATACCGGAGATCGCGAGCGTCGCGATCGCCATCGTGAAGCCTGTGGTCTTCATCTTCGACCACAGGCCTCCCATCTTGAAGATGTTTTGCTCTTCGGACATTCCGTGGATAACGGCACCGGCGCCAAGGAACAACAAGGCTTTGAAGAACGCATGCGTCATGAGGTGAAAGACACCGGCAACGTAGGCTGCAGACCCGACGCCGAGGAACATGTATCCGAGCTGGCTGATCGTCGAATAGGCGAGCACTCGCTTGATGTCGGTCTGTGCCATCGCGATCGTCGCGGCGAAGAACGCCGTCAGGGCGCCGATGGTCGCCACCACGATCGAAGCCGTATCGGACAGCGCGTAGATCGCAGACGTCCTGGCGATCATGAACACGCCTGCGGTAACCATCGTCGCGGCATGGATCAAAGCCGAGACCGGCGTGGGACCTTCCATGGCGTCCGGCAGCCACACATACAAGGGCAGCTGTGCGGACTTGCCGGTGGCGCCCACGAGAAGCAACAGCCCGACGGCGGTGGCCGCCCCCGCACCCAGCAGCTTTCCAGGATCGTCGAGCACGGTCGTGTACGAAAGCGTCCCGAAGGTCGCGAAGATGACCATCAGGCCGATGAGGAAGCCGAAGTCGCCGATCCGGTTGACGATGAACGCCTTCTTGCCGGCGGCTGCAGCACTCGGGCGGACATACCAGAACGAGATCAGCAGGTACGAGCACAAGCCGACCAATTCCCAACCTACGAAGAGAATCGCAAAGTTGTTCGCCAGCACGAGGGTGAGCATCGACGTGGCAAACAGGTTCAGATAGACGAAGAAGCGCGCGTAGCGATCATCCCCATGCATGTACCCGATGGCGTACACATGGATCACGGCTCCGACACCTGCCACGATGAGCACCATGAGTGCCGCGAGGGGATCCCACAGCAGCTCGGCAGTGGCACCGAGGGCGGGAATCCAGTCGAACAGGCGCACGACATGCGCCTCGGCATTACCTTGGAAGAGAGGGATCGCGGCGATCAGGCCGATCAGGAACGACCCCCCGATCGTGGTCGAAGCGATCCATCCTGCGAGGGGTTCGCCGATCCTACGACCGAAGAAGTGCAGGAACACGGTCCCGAGTGCCGGCAGCAGAATGACCAGCCAGATGTTGCGAATGAAGAACTCGGTCATCCTCATCCCCTCAACTCATGGAACTCGTCGACAGATGTTGTCTGTCGATTACGGAACACGGCGACAATGATCGCCAACCCGACCACGACTTCCGCGGCGGCAACGACGAGGACGAAGAACACCGCGAGTTGGCCGGTGAGATCCCGCAATTGACGGCCGGCCGCGATGAACGTCAGGTTGACGGCGTTGAGCATCAACTCGATGCACATGAACATCACGATCGCGTTCCGGCGAACCATGAGCCCGAGCGCTCCGATCGCGAACAGGGCCGCTGCGAGCGTCATGTACCAGCCTGCGGTAACGATCATGGCCGCTCCCTCTTCCGAGATGGAAAGTAGGCGAGGGCGATCGCTCCGACCGCCGCAACGATGAGCAAGAGCGAGGTCACCTCGAACGGCAGCACCCACTCGCCGAACAGGCCGGCGCCGATCGCTTCTGCGGTCCCGATGGGAGCCTCTCCAGGCTTGGGAACCCCGGTGACCCACGACCAGTTGTTTCCGGCAACCACCGCAATGACGACCCCGAGCGTCACCAGGCCGAGCAGAAACACGAGCAGCCGCTGCGTGGGAAGATGCTCGGTGAGGTCTTCGGAACGGTCGACACCGATGAGCATGATGACGAACAGAAACAGCGTCATGACCGCACCGGCATACACCATCACCTGCACGGCGGCGACGAAGTGGGCAAGGTGCACGACGTAGAAGACGGCGAGCGACAGCAGCGTGAGGATCAAGCCCATCGCAGACTTGACCGGATTCCTCGCGAACACCACCGACAGCGCACCGACCAAGGCGAGGGAACCGAACAAGAAGAACAGAATCAGCTCGGTCATGTCTCCTCCCCCGATTGCCCTTTCTCGGGTTCGCGGGCCTTGCCGGCTCTGGGCGTCCATCCGACGACACCTTCATACGCCGCCCTTCCGGCAGGAGCCGTCGCCCGCATCCACCCGTCACCTTCGGTGAGCTCCTCGTAGTTGGCGAGGGGATCGTCGTCGAACATGTGATTCGGTGAGCCGTCCTCGTTGACGAGGAGCTCTTTCTTCGTGTAGATCGCGTCCTGACGGTCCGTCACCGACATCTCGAACAGGTGTGTCATCGTGATGGCCCCGGTCGGGCATGCCTCGACGCAGAGCCCGCAGAAGATGCATCGCAGCATGTTGATGTCGTAGACGAACCCGTAGCGCTCCCCCGGGCTGACCGGAGCGTCCGGCGGATTGTCGGCACCTCGCACATAGATGCAATGCGCGGGACATACACCTGCGCACAATTCGCAACCGATGCACTTTTCGGTGCCGTCCGGATAGCGGTTCAACTGATGTCTGCCGTGGAATCTCTGTGGCTTGACACGGAACTCCTTCGGGTACTGCTCGGTCACGAGACCGTCTTTGAACACGGTCCTCATTCCGATCCCGAAGGTGACTTTGAGGCCTTTGGCGAACTCGGAGATCATGCCCATGGCAATCCAAACTGTCGGATTCCGACGACGATGGTGACGAAGACGAGCCAGGCGAGCGCGGCAGGAATCAAACCCTTCCAACCAAGAACCATGAGCCGGTCGTAGCGGATCCGAGGCAATGTGGCACGAATCCACATGAACGCGAACAGGACGACGAGCGTCTTGAGGAAGAAGTAGGCGATGGGAAGCAGTGCCGAGATCCACACGGGAATGCGCCCATCGAAGGTCGGACCGTTCCACCCGCCCAGGAAGAGTGTCGCCGTAATCGCCGACATGTTGAACATGTTGATGTACTCGGCGAGGAAGAAGAACGCGAACCGGATGCTCGAATACTCGGTATGGAATCCGCCGACGAGTTCCTGCTCGGCCTCCACCATGTCGAACGGCGCCCTGTTGGTCTCGGCCACGCCGGCGATGAAGAAGATCACGAACGAGATGAACATGGGGATGATGTTCCACCTGGGAATGACCATCAGGATCGGCCAGCCGAACAGGTCGGCGAACGAGCCGGACTGCGATGCAACGATCTTCTGGATGGAGAGACTGCCCGAGTAGAACACGACGGGGACGAGGGCGAGTCCCATTGCAGCCTCGTACGAGATTGCCTGTGCGGTAGCCCGCACACTGCCAAGCAACGGGTATTTCGACCCGGAGGACCATCCTGCCATCACGATCGCGTACACGGCGAGCGAGGAAAACGCGAGGATGTACAGCAGGCCGATGTTCAGATCGGTTCCCTGGAGACTGATCGTTCGTTCAACGCCACCGAGGGTCACGGTAAACGACCGCCCGATCGGGATCACCAGGAAGATGAGGAAGGCGGGCACCAACGCGATGACCGGAGCAAGGATGTACATGCCGAACTCGGCTTTGCGCGGAGTGATCGGCTCCTTGAAAAACAGTTTCAATCCGTCGGCGAGCGTCTGCAGCATTCCCCACGGGCCTGCACGATTCGGTCCGATCCGATTCTGCATGTCGGCAACGACCTTGCGCTCGGCCCAGACGAGCAGCAGAACGACCACCAGCAACAGACCGAAGATCACGAGGACCTTGACTGCGGCAATACCCACATCCCACCAATCCATCAGGCGCTCACCTCCTTGCGAACCGTGATGGCGAGTCGGTCACCGAGAGACGGTATCCCCGGTTGGTTGAACGGGATGTAGACGACTCCTTGGACGAGCGAAGGATCGAGCACCGCGGGCATCACCGCCGTGCTCGCAGATGTCTCGACCGTGACCTTGTCTCCCGAAACGATCCCAAGCGTTGCGGCGTCGAGCGGATGCAGATATGCGAACGCTCCCGGCGCGAGGTGCTGCAGCGACAGTGACCTGCGCATCTCGACACCGTCGTCGTACAGTGTCCTGGCCAGGTGCAGGACCAGAGGCGCGGACGCCGATTCGAGTGCATGATCCACAGGCGTGTAGTGCAGTGGCTGATCTGCGTCGGGGCCAGGGATGACGACACCCTCACCGAAGGCAAGTGAGCTCCAGGTGACCCCGGCGTAGGCGGGTGCCACCTCGGCGATCTCCGCAGCGATCGTCTCTGGACAGTCGAAACCCATCGGAGCGTCGAGCCGACGCGCGATCTCTTCGAGGATGGACCAGTCCGGCTGCGTCTGGCCGGGGCCTGCGACGACGCGGGTGACCTTTTGCACCCTTCCCTCGAGGTTCGTCGAAGTGCCCTGTTTCTCGGCGAACGCTTCCGCCGGCAACACGACGTCCGCACGTGCCGAGGAGTCCGTGAGAAACAGGTCCAGGGCGACCACGAACTCGGCCTTGTCGAGGGCTTCGGCTGCGAGCGCGCCATCGGGGACGTCGCGCACCGGGTCGGCTCCCACCATCACCAACGCCTTCAGGTCGCCGGCAACAAGTCCCTCGAGAACCCCTCGGGTGTCGCGTCCCTCATGGTCGGGTACCGCTCCGAAATCCGCTTCGAAGGAGGCCACCTGGTCTGCATCGTCGAGCGACACCCTCCCCGGCAACAGCCCGGGCGCAAGTCCCATATCGAGCGCTCCATAGGTATTCGATCGCCGGACGAGCGGCATGATCTTGGCATCAGGCAGTGTCAGAGCGAAAGCTGCGACCGATTCTGCGAGTCGCGGATCCTCGGTGAGGCCTGTCCGACCGACGATTGCCACCACCGGACCTTCGCCGAGCACGGCGCGCGCGACCGCGTACTCTCCCTCACCTGCAGCGAGGGCACGCAGCACTTCAGGTCCCTGGCCGGGACGGTAGGTGATCTTGTGTTTCGTCCGGTCGTCGAGCCCCGTTCTTCGCGGATGTACGACGACCAGTTTCGCGCCGTGTTTCTGCGCCGCCTGCCGCACCCGCAGGTATAACGAACCGAGCTCTTCCTTCAGGTCCGGCGCCCACAGGAGAATGGAGTTTGCGGCATCGAGATCGGAGATCCGTGCCCTGCGAACCGCCGCAGCGAGGAGCCTCGGATCGAGGCCGTCGTCCATCTGGGCGTCGACGTGGTTCGAGCCGACGACGGTCCGCATGAACTTGGAGAACGCGTAGGCGTCCTCGTTGGTGCCCCGTGCTCCACCAAGGCCCGCGACCGCGGCCCCACCCTCTGCATCGATGATGTCTCTGAGGCGTGCTGCAGTCAGATCCAGGGCTTCGGTCCACGAGGCCTCACGGTAGCTGCCGTCTTCGTTCCTGATGAGCGGAACTTCGAGCCGGTCTTCCGAGGCGATGAACTCGAAGCCGAACCGGCACTTGTCGCTCAACCAGCCTTGGTTCGTGGCGTCGTTGTCGACACCGTTGAACCGCAGAACCTTGTTCCGACTCGTGTCGATCTCGATGCGGTCACCCACGGTGCAGTGATGACACGTCGACTCGGCCCTCTGCAGATCCCATGGCCGTGCCTTGAATCGGTACGGCACCGCGGTGAGCGCGCCAACGGGGCAGATCTGGACCGTGTTGCCGGAGAAGTAGGAAGAGAACGGCTCGTTCGGGAATGTGGAGATGTGGGTGTTGTTGCCCCTGGCGGTGAACTCCAGGAGCGCGTCGCCGGCGACCTCGTCTGCGAAGCGCACACATCGCGAGCACAGAATGCAGCGCTCTCGATCCAAGAGCACGAGATCCGAGACCGGGATGGGCTTTTCATAGTGGCGCTTCTCCTCGACGAACCGGCTCTCCCCGGGCCCATAGCCGAGGGTCTGGTCCTGGAGGGGACATTCGCCGCCCTTGTCACAGACAGGACAGTCGAGGGGATGGTTGATGAGGAGGAACTCGAGCACACCTTCTTGCGCCTTCTTGACGACAGGCGTGGTCGTGTGGATCACCTGTCCCTCCGTCGCAGGCAGGACGCACGCCGGCGTCAGCACCTTGCCCCGCGGGGTCTCCAACTCGACGAGGCACATCCGGCATATGCCCACGGCGGAGAGCCGCGGGTGGTAGCAGAAATGGGGAATGTAGATGCCGCCGTCACGCGCTGCATCGATGACCGGCCGGCCCTTCGGGACTTCCAGTTCCCGACCGTCGACAGTGATCTTCACCAGATCAGTCAAAAGGGCACCCCCCGCCGTGGATGTGTGCCATCACTTCGTCCTTGAAGTAGCGCGTGATCGACGTGATCGGCGACACCGAGGATGGCCCCAACGGGCAGATGGTGGTCATCTTCGGAGGCCACAGGAGGCCCGGGCTGATGTTGTCGGCGACATCCAGAAGAAGGTCCGTGTCGACCTCCCGGCCGGCCCCTTCTTCGATGCGGCGCAGGATCATCTCCTCCCAGGTCGTTCCCTCCCGGCAAGGAGTGCACTGGCCGCACGATTCGTGGGCGAAGAACCGCACGACTCGCTCGGCGGCACGGACCACACATGTGGTGTCGTCCATGACGATGACCGCGCCCGATCCCAACATCGATCCGGCTTTGCCGCACGCATCCTTGGTGATCTCATCATCGAGGTGCTGCGACGGCACGAACCAGGGTGCACTGGCACCCCCGGGAATCCAGGTCTTGAGTTCGTTCCCCGCCCGGATCCCGCCGGCGACGTCGAAGATGAGATCTCTCCAGGTGATGCCGTGCGGAAGCTCGTAGTTGCCGGGTCGATTCACATGGCCGGACACGGAGAACAGGAACGTGCCCGTGTCGACGTCGTGGCCGAGCGCTCGATAGGCGTCCGCGCCGTGCTCGAGGATGTAGGGCAGGTTGGAGACCGTCTCGACGTTGTTGACGATCGTCGGCATCATGTAGAGACCCTTGGCGGCCGGGAAGTAGGGCGGCTTGATGCGGGGTTCGCCGCGCCGGCCTTCGAGGCTGTTGATGAGAGCGGTCTCTTCACCACAGATGTAGGCACCGCCTCCGAGGTGAACGGTCACTTCCAGTTCGTAATCGGTCCCGAAGATCCCCTTGCCGAGATAGCCCTTGGCATAGGCCTCGGCGAGCGCGCGCTGGACCCGGCGTGCCGGAAGCGGGTATTCGCCCCGGATATAGATGAACGCCTCGTGAACCTCATTGGCGACCGCCGTGATGACGATGCCCTCGATCATCTGATGGGGATCCCGTTCGAGAAGTTGGCGGTCTTTGAAGGTTCCCGGCTCCGACTCGTCGCCGTTGACAATCAGGTACGCGGGGCGGGCCGGAGCGAGGAAGCTCCATTTCAGGCCTGCAGAGAACCCTGCGCCACCGCGTCCGATCAGCCCAGAGGATTTCACCAGTTCGACGAGTTCATCCCTGGTCATATCCATTGCCTTGCGCGCTCCGGCGTAACCGCCGGTCGCCTCGTACGTCTCCAACGTGTGACTGTCGGATGGGTGCTCGATCATCCGTTTCGTCAACACGAGTGGGTAGGTGCTCACGAGGCACCTCCTGCCGTCCTGTAAGGGTCGAACGCGGGGAAGGGGCCGATGGCACCTTGTGGCTCGGAGATCGCCGGATCGAACGAACGTGCGCCGCCGAAGCGCTCCTGGAGTTCGGCCGCCGTGATGGTCTCCGGCCTGTTCTCACGAAGCCACCTGATCATTGCCGCGACGGCTTCGGACGTGACTCCTTCGACCAGTTCATAGTTGACCTGGACGGCCGGTGCGCCACCGCAGGCTCCGATGCACTCGACGTGTTCGACGGTGACGACCCCGTCCGCGGCGGTTTCGCCTGCCGGGACACCGGCTTGCTCCTCGGCCGAACTCATGACATCGTCGGCGCCATTGAGCATGCAGGCGATCGACGTGCAGACCGACACGAGGTACTCGCCTTGTGGAATGAGCTTGAACATCCCGTAGAAGCTCGCCACCGATTCCACCTGTACCGGTGTCAACCCCGTCAATTCTGCGACCACGCGCATACCGTCTTCGGTCACGTAACCGTCTTCGCGCATGGCCATGTAGAGCAAGGGCATGATGGCGGATCGCTTTTGTGGGTACCGGTCGGCGAGAGACCGGGCCCGGGCGAGAGTCTCGACGCTCCAGCTCATGATCCGATTCCTGTCAATGCCGGCGTCGAATACCGACGCTCATAGTGACGAGAATCTGGCCTCTGGATTCCTGTCAATGCCGGCGTCGAATACCGACGCTCATAGTGACGAGAATCTGGTCTTTTCATCGGTCCACGTCTCCGATCACCGGGTCAAGCGACGAGATGGTCGCAACCGTGTCTGCGATGAGCGAATCGGACATGGCGATGGGCAGTGCCTGGAGGTTGCAGAACGATGGCGTCCGCATGTGCATCCGCAACGGATGTGTGCCTCCGTCGGAGACCAGGTATGCGCCCAGTTCGCCCCTCGGAGATTCGATCGCCACGTACGCTTCGCCTTCGGGCACCTTGAACCCCGCAGTGAAGATCTTGAAATGATGGATCAGTGCTTCCATCGACTGGTCGATACGTGCACGGGGCGGCGGGGTCACCTTGCGATCCTCCGTGCGGTAGTCACCTTTGGGCATCGACTCTGCGACCTGGCGCACGATGCCCAGCGACTGAGTGATCTCCTGCACTCGCACACGGTACCGGTCGTACACATCGCCGTTCTCCCCGACCGGAACCTCGAACTCGTACTGCTCGATCCCGCTGTAGGGCTGGGATTTGCGCAGATCCCATCCGAGCCCCGTCGCGCGCAGATTCGGGCCGGTCGTCCCGTAGGCCAGGGCCTCCTCGGCAGTGATGATCCCGACACCGACCGTGCGCTCCTCCCAGATCGGGTTGTGCCTGAGGAGGTCCTCGTAATCTGCGACGCCGGCGAGCACCTTCTCGATGATGTCTTCGATGTCGGCTTCCCAGCCGTCAGGAAGGTCCGCGGCGACCCCGCCGGGGCGAATGTAGTTGTGGTTCATCCGCAGCCCCGTGGTCTTCTCGAAGAAGGCGAGAATGGCTTCGCGGTCGCGAAATCCGTACAGCATCATGGACAGCGCACCGATGTCCATGCCGGCAGTCGCGAGGAACACCTGATGGCTGGTGATCCGATTGAGTTCGGTCATGAGGATCCTGATCGCCTGTGCGCGCGGTGGAATCTCGACGCCCAGGAGTTGCTCGACTGCAAGCGAGAATGCGAGCTCGTTGTGCAACGGTGCCAGGTAGTCCATTCTGGTCACGTTTGTGGGGCCTTGGAGGAAACTGAGCTGCTCGCCGGTTTTCTCCATGCCGGTGTGGAGGTACCCGATGATCGGTTTGGTCCGGCGAATGATCTCGCCTTCGAGCTCGATCTGCAGGCGCAACACTCCGTGGGTGGAAGGATGCTGCGGCCCCATGTTGATGATCATCAGCTCGTCTTCGGGGATCTCTTCCTCCACGACGAAATCGTCATCGACTCGAATGCCCTCCTGCTCGACAAGGCGGCTTTCGGGTTCCTCGATGAACATCTCCTGGGCGCCCTCATCGGTCGAGTCCTTCACCCACTCGGGTTCTTCGGTCCCGGAGATCCAGATCTCGTGCAGTTGGCGCTCGTCACTCATGATGCCTCCGGCGACGATTTGAACTGGATGGGTACGGACCCGACCCCGTAGTCCTTACGAAGCGGGTGTCCCTCCCATTCGTCGGGGAGCAGAATCCGCGTGAGGTCGGGATGGCCCTCGAACGTCAGCCCGAACATGTCGTAGGCCTCCCGCTCGTAGAAGTTGGCGCCCGGGTACACGGGCACCAACGAATCGACGTTCATGTCGTCCTCCGGCACCGATGCCCGCAGACGGACACGAAGATTGTGCCGAAGCGAAAGCAGACCGGCAACGAGTTCGAAGCGAACAGGTCGCTTGCCGAGGTAGTCCACGACGGTCTCGTCGACCAGCATCTCGAACCCTGCATCCCGTGCTGCCTGCGCGACTTCGCGCCATCGGTTCTTCGGCACCATGAGCACGTCCTGACCGCTCGACAGCGCCCATTCGACGTCGTCGAACAGTTCGGCGATCCCACCGATGACGGGATCCGGTGCAGCCATCGGTGTGGTCTCGTCGGCCATCAGTGAGCGATCTCTCCGGAGACGATCTTTGCCTGGAGGGTGAGAATCCCGTGCATCAGCGACTGTGGCCCTGGTGGACATCCGGGAACATAGATGTCGATCGGCACGATCTCATCGACACCCTGCACAAGGGCGTAGTTGTTGAACATGCCTCCCGACGACGCGCACGCACCCATCGAGATCACCCACTTCGGTTCGGGCATCTGGTCATAGACCTGCCGCAGCACGGGTGCCATCTTCTGCGATACGCGCCCGGCCACGATCATCAGGTCCGCCTGACGGGGCGAAGCGCGAAACACCTCCATACCAAAACGAGCAAGATCGTAATGTGCGGCACCCGTGGCCATCATCTCGATCGCACAACACGCCAGTCCGAACGTGACCGGCCACATCGACCGAGTCTGCGCCCAATGAGCCAGTTTCTCGACCGTCGACGTCAGGATGCCGGGAGCACCGCCGGTTGCGGCCATTATGCGGCCTCTTCTTCACGGACATATCGGGAACGGCGCTTGACATTCCAATCGAGCGCTCCGCGCTTCCACACATATCCGAGCGTTTCGATGACGAGGAACGTGAAGATGCCGACCGCCGCAATGCCATACCAGCCCAATTCACGGAACTGGACCGCCCATGCGAACAGAAAGATCGTTTCGATGTCGAAGATCACGAACAGCATCGCGACGAGGTAGAACTTGACGGGGAATCGCTGGGCAGGCTCGTGCTCCGGGACGATACCGCACTCGTACGGTGCAAGCTTCTCCGGTGACGGCTTCTTCGGAGCGATGAGCCAGGAGAGTCCGATGCTGCCGAATCCAAATGCCACTACCAGCACAAACATGATGGCGACTGGCAGGTAGTCGGCAAGATTCACGGACAAACCCTTCCTTCGGTCCCCGCAAGATTAGAAGTGGTGAGGGACCTGAACAAAACGCACCGATATCGGCCCGGATCAGCCGTCACGATTCTTCATCGCAGTCCAGCGCGGCCGCCACCGCGGCCTGCGCGTGTAATGCCGTCGTATCGAACACAGGCACCGGACAGTGCTCTGCGCCGATCAGCATGGCGATCTCGGTACAGCCGAGTATCACACCCTCGGCACCGTCCGAGACGAGTCCATCGACGATCCTCAAATACTGCGCTCTCGAATCCTCGTTCGTCACGCCGAGACAGAGCTCGTCGAAGATGACGCCGTTGATCAGCGCTCGATCCTCCGGCTTCGGGATGGCGACGGCGATTCCGTAGTTGCTCTCGAGCCGGCCTCGGTAGAAATCCTGCTCCATCGTGTACCGGGTACCGAGCAGACCAACCGTTCGGAGTCCGGTCGCGGCGATCGCCCTGCCCGTCGCGTCGGCGATGTGGAGCAATGGGATGGAGACGGCCCCGGCGATCACAGGGGCAACCTTGTGCATGGTGTTGGTCGCCAGGATCAGCATCTCTGCACCCGCCGCTTCGGTTCGACGCGCGGCCTGCGCAAGTGCAGCGCCGGCAGCCTCCCAGTCTCCCCTCTGTTGCATCTGCTCGATCGGCGCGAAGTCGACGGACACAAGCACGAGGTCCGCGCTATGGAGTCCACCGAGCCTGCGGGCCACGTCCTCGTTGATGAGGCGGTAGTAGTCCTGCGTGGACCGCCAGCTCATCCCCCCGATGATGCCGATGGTCTTCATACAACTTCCGTCAGTCGTCAGTCGTCAGTCGTCAGTCGTCAGTCGTCAGTCGTCAGTCGTAGAGTGTTCCCAACAAGAAGGCACCGCGTCAATCACCGATGACCGAAAACTGAGAACCGATGACTGATAACTGATCGCTTCTCGCGTACGCTACCTGTATGGAGGCGACTACGTACGATCCACAGACGGCGCTGATCGTCGTCGACGTGCAGAATGACTTCGCAGACACAAACGGCAGCCTCTCCGTCCGGGACGGAGCGAGCATCATCCCTGTGATCAACGCCGAGATCGCCAAGGCACGAGACGCAGGGGCGATCGTCGTCTACACACGGGACTGGCATCCTGCTTCGACACCTCATTTCGCCAAGGACGGGGGGATCTGGCCCGTTCACTGCGTTGCCGGCACCTGGGGCGCCGAGTTCCATCCCGGCCTCGTCGTGAACGGACCGGAGATTCGCAAGGGCAGCAACGGTGAGGATGGCTACTCGGGATTCACGATGCGAGACGCGAAAACAGGAACGGAGATTCCGACCGAGCTCGATTCCCTGCTGAGGGACCGGAATGTCGGGCGACTGGTCGTCGTTGGTCTCGCAACCGACTACTGCGTCAAGTCCACCGCGCTGGACGGACTGCGACTCGGGTATGACGTGACCGTTCTCCGCGGGGCGGTCCGAGCGGTGGACCTGCGAGAGGGAGACGGGGAACGGGCGCTCGGAGAAATCGAGGCCGCGGGCGGAACCGTCCGGTGATCGGCAACTGGATTCGGAACGTCACCGGGCATACCGTCTGCGGTCTGCGGCTGATGCCCGGCGCCACGTCGTCCTCGGTATATGCCATCACACTCGAAGACGCCGCCCCGGTCGTCCTTCGCCTGTTCACGAACGAGCGCTGGCTTGCGAGTGAACCGGATCTGGCCACACATGAAGCAGCAGCCCTGACGCAGATGGAGCACATCGACCTCCCCACACCTCAGGTCATCGCGCTCGATCCGGATGGCTCGCAAACCGACGTCCCTGCCGTGCTGATGACCCTGCTGCCGGGAACCGTCGATCTGCGGCCTCACGACCCCGACCTGTGGCTCGCGACTCTCGCCGAGCCGCTGAACGTCCTCCACGCGAGCCCGATACCCACCTTTGCCTGGAAGTATGACCCTTGGATCGAGCATGGCCTCCTTCAGCCACCGGAGTGGGTTGGACACCGCGACCTTTGGGAGAGGGCGTTCGACCTCTTTGTCCGAGGCATGCCGGAGACGCGGCCGTGTTTTCTGCACCGCGACTACCACCCGACCAACGTGCTCTGGACCGGCGGCGCCATCAGCGGGATCGTCGACTGGGTGAACGCGTGCGTCGGGCCTCCCGGTGCGGACGTCGCCCACTGCCGGCTGAACCTTGCGCTCATGTACGGGTACGAGACTGCAGAGCGATTCCTCGGGCATGTCGACGATGCCTACGATCCGATCTGGGACCTGGTCCCGGCCCTCTCGGCACTCGAAGGCTTCAGCCTCTACACACCGTGGGCCGACTTCGGACTGCAGCATCTGTCCGAGGAGCTCGTACGCGAACGCCTCGAAGACTTCGTCGGCAGATCGCTGGCGGCACTAGGCGCCTGAGAGACTCCGGATTCAGGCTCTTGGTACGAGGCGCACCATACGCTCCAACGCCAGGTAGGCGGCCTCGCCGATACCTCTCTCCTCAGGATCGAGCAGGTTGGCCATCACCTTCAGCACCCACTCCATCAGCGGCTTCGATCGCAGGCCGGTGTGGGTCAGTGCCCACATGACACGCGGCTTGCCGATCGCCCTGACGAACAGCCTCGCCATCCGATAGTACAGACCATACGTGTCCTGGAGCTCGCATGGGTAGCGTTGGAGCAGGGAGAGATCGTCGGCAGCCAGTGCTTCGTGAACATGGCGAGCCGCGACACGGCCCGTCTCGTAGGCGTACGCGATTCCTTCACCATTCCACGCGTTGATCATTCCCGCCGCGTCGCCTGCCACCAGCCAGTTCGGACCGGCCAGGGGCCCCACCGAGAGCCCCATCGTCAGCTTTCCCCCCATCGGCTTGGCCAGCGCGCCGTCCTTTGTGAGGTCCCAGTACCGAGGCGCAGCACGTACGTAGGTGTCCAGCATCTTGGACGTGTTGACATGTTTCCAACGGGAGAAAGTCGACAGCAGGCCGACGCCGACGTTCACCGTCCCGTCACCGAGAGGAAACACCCACCCATAGCCGGGCATCTGCGCACCCGTCTCGTCTCGGATATCGAGCTGGCTCTCCATGAACCCGTCATCGGAACGGGGACTCGGGTAATAGCCTCGAAGAGCCATCCCCATCGGGTAATCCCTGCGACGCGACGTACCCAGCGTCCTCCCGAAGCGAGAGAGCGACCCGTCTGCGACCACGATGGCTCTCGGGTGGAGCACCTCCACACCCGAGGCCGAGAGAACGGAGACGCCGCCAACTCGCCCTCGATCGAAGATCGGGGTCGCTTCACGACCTTCGAGGACGGTGGCGCCCTGTTCCCTCACGAGTTCGGCGACTTGCGCATCGAGGTGGAGCCGACGAATCACCCCACCCCATTTGGGAAAGATCGGATGGTCCGGCCACTCCATTTCGAGCCTTAGATCATTGCCCGCGTACGACCGCAGCCCTGACACTCGGTGGAACTGGGGAACGGAGAAATCGAAGCCCATCTCTTGGAGTTGGAAGACCGATCGTGGTGTGAGGCCGTCCCCACACGTCTTCTCCCTCGGGTATGTCTTCTTCTCGAGGAGCGTCACCGACCTGCCGGCTCGGGCCAGCCAGTAGGCGGCTGCAGAACCTGCAGGTCCTCCGCCCACGACGACGACATCGGGTTGCTGCGTCATACGGGCGATCAGCCTACCGGGCCTGAGCGCACAGCAGTCAGGGAACGATCGGGAGACCCGCCTGTGCCCAGGCCACGATCCCCCCACCAATGTCCTCCACACGGGTAAAGCCGAGTTCACGCATGATCTTCAACGTCTTGCCGCTCCTGCTCCCGGTGCGGCAGTAGATGAGGTAGCGGTCGTTCTTGTCCAGCTGGGAGAGCTTGTCGCGAAAGTCCGTTGCGTAGAAGTCGATGTTCTCGGCACCTGCGAGCTTTCCAGCCCCATATTCCTCCGGCGTCCGAACGTCGAGCAGAACGAAACCGGCATCGCCGAGATCGGCCTGAATCTCCTTGTACGCCTCTGCGGGCGTGATCGTCCTGATTTCCTGGGTGACAGTCGCCGTACCGCCACATGCGCCGGCCAAGACGCCCAAGACGACCATCATGATGAGTAGCTTGCGCATGGTGTCCTCCAAAAGCGAGAATGATACCCTCCGGGGGTAATAACACGATCTCAACGAGACCCTGCTGCTTCACCGACACCAGCCGACGCGGTCCATCGATTTCGACCGATCGCCACGCGCGAATATGGTTGACTTGGTGTCGAACCTTCCACAGCCAACCATCCATCGCCTTCCCCGCTACCTGTTCTGGCTCGAACAGTTGCGGGCGAAGATGGAGACCGTCTCATCCTCGGAGCTGGCGCGATTGGCCGACGAGACTGCGGCCACCGTCAGACGGGACCTCTCCCACCTTGGCTCTCATGGTGTACGAGGTGTTGGGTACGACATCGATCGACTCACTGCCGAGATTCGTAACCAGCTCGGCCTCTCACGGACCTGGAATGTCGTGATCATCGGCGCAGGGCACCTCGGGACGGCGCTCGCGCACTACGAAGGGTTTGAAGGGGAAGGGCTCCGGGTGATCGGAATCTACGACTCGGCGCCGGCCAAGATCGGTACCCGTGTCGAAACGCTGACCGTCAAACATCCCAGTCGGATGGCAGAAGATCTCGCCGGATCCTCCAGGGCTTTTGGCATCATCACCGTTCCACCGGATGCAGCACAGGACGCCGCCGATCTCCTGGTGGATGCCGGAGTCACCGGGATCCTCTCGTTTGCACCGGCACTGCTGACGATCCCCCGTCATGTATTCGTGCGGCATGTGGACCTCGCCACAGAACTCCACATGCTCGGTTACTACGCTGCCGTGCGTCAACGTTCCGCGTGAGCCGATCAGCGCTTCGAACGCTCACTCACGATCGCCAATACCCCCGTCAGGGCCAGCCCTGCCACGATGAGCAGGGAGATCGCGAGAATGTCACATCCGCTCATCAGCCGGCAATCCACGGATAACCGAATCCGGACGTTCTCGCGATGAACCCGAGAATCGTCAAGACGACCAACGCGAGTACAAAGATGCCGAACACCAAGAGCCCGACCCTGCGGTCCTCCTGGTTCGTCGTGCGATCGATGAACGGAATGGCCAACAACCCGACGAGGATGAGCATCGGGACGTAGAAGCCCGCCACCTGTGGGTGCAGCCACGCCAGCAGCTGCTGGATCCACAACAGGTACCACGGCACCTTGGACGGGTCGACCACACCGCTCGCAGGTTCGAACAGAGGCGCGGGCGCGGCAAGAGCCAGCAACACGAGAAACGCCGCCAGGACACCCGCTGCAAAGAGCTCGATCTTGAACAGAGCCGGCCAGGGGTCGACGTGGTCTGACTGGATGTCCTCGGCTGCAACAGGTGCGGCGGGAACCGCTTCCGACACCGGAGCAGACACCTCCGCAGCCGCAGGAGCCACAGCCTCAGG
>JAADGS010000064.1 GCA_013152275.1 Actinomycetota bacterium
CCGGCGGGTCGTGTACGTGACCAACAAGCCACTCGAGCCGTCGGCTGCCTATGCCGCCAAGCTCACCCGGCTCGGGCTTCCCACCCAAGACAACGAGGTCGTGTCTTCGCTTGACGCCCTCGTCGAGTACCTCTCGGTCCGGCACAATGGTGCCTCCCTCCTCTGCCTGTCGGAGCCCCTGGTGTCCGACACCCTGCGGGCGGCCGGTTTCTCCATCGTCTCCCTCGACGATGCCGAGCGGGCGGCCGTCGTGGTGGTGTCATTCGACCGGACCTTTGACTACGCCAAGCTCCACGCCGCCTATCGGGCTGTGGGATCGGGGGCTGTCTTGGTTGCCACCAACCCGGATCGCTACTGCCCCACTCCTGAAGGCGGCCTCCCCGACTGCGCCGCGATGCTGGCAGCGGTGGAGGCATGCACCGGCGCTACAGCCGAGGTTGTGGTGGGTAAGCCCTCACCCCAGATGGCGGCGGCTGTACTTGCCCGGATCGGCGTCCCCGGCAACAGGGTGCTGTTGGTGGGGGACCGGGCGGAGACCGATGTGGCGATGGCGAGACGCGCCGGCATGGACGCCGCGCTCGTACTCACCGGAGCTACGACGCGGCAGCAGGCGGTTACCGCCGATCCTGCACCGACCTACCTAATAGACGGCATCGGCGATTTGCTTACGCTGTCGCGCGACGAGCCCCGAGTTCCCACGAGGTGACCATGCAATTCATCTTCATGCTGACCCACAACGACCGTACCGTTGAGAACGTTCTCGACGTGTACCGAGAGGTTCGTGACACACCGTTGCAGTTGCTGGGGTTCAAGGACGTAGGCGTTACGCGTGACACCATGCGGTCCTTGGCCGATCTGATGCACGAGGACGGTCGATCCGTGTTTCTCGAGGTGGTGTCCATCTCCCAAGAAGACGAACTGGCGTCAATCGAGGCGGCGCTGGAGGCGGGCGTCGACTACATCCTTGGCGGGACCCACTACAGCGATGTCCTTGCGATGATCGACGGTGCTCCCGTTCGCTATTACCCCTTTCCAGGGACGATTGTGGGCCACCCCTCCGAGCTGCAGGGGTCGATCGAGGACATTGCCGCCCACGCCAAAGCGCTGACCGCCCGTCCCGGAGTCCATGGGCTCGACTTGTTGGCGTACCGGCACCGCACGGTGGATCCCGTCGAACTCACTCGGGCGGTGGTGGCTTCGTCGTCGGGGCCGGTGATCGCTGCCGGAAGTGTCGATCGGGCCGAGCGCATCCGGGCGCTGCGAGACGCCGGAGCATGGGCGTTCACGATCGGAGGAGCCATCTTCGACGGCCTGCTGCCGGGGGCGCCGTCGCTCGCTGCCCAGATCGAATGGACGCTGGAGGTCGCAACTCAACCATGAAGTCTCCGCTCGACGCCCGCGCCGCCAGCCTCGAGAGGGCTGTCTCCTCCCCTGCCGACTTGGTGGTGGTGGGCGGTGGCATCAACGGGGTAGGCATTGCTCTCGATGCCGCGGCCCGAGGGTTGCGCACGGTGTTGGTGGAACGCGACGACCTGGCTGTGGGGACGTCGAGCCGGTCGTCCAAGCTCATCCATGGCGGATTGCGTTATCTGGAACACCACCAGTTTCACTTGGTACGGGAGGCGCTGGGGGAGCGGCATCTGCTCCGCACAACCCTCGCTCCTCACCTGGTTCATATCGAGCGGTTTTTGTTCCCGGTCGATGGGAACCGCTGGTTGGCTCCGTACATCGCCACCGGTCTCACACTGTACGACCTCTTGGGCGGACGTCGCAGCGGTCGGTTCCGGCTGGTGTCCCGAGCCGAGGCCTGCAGGCGAGTACCGGGTCTGCGTGAAGAGCGTCTGCGCGTTGCCTTCGAGTACAGCGACGGCGTGGTGGACGATGCCCGCTACGTCGTAGCGGTGGCCCGTACCGCCGCTCGTCTGGGTGCCACGTTGCTGACTCGTTGCGAGGTGGTGGAGTGGACCCGATCGGAGGGTCGTGTCACGGGGGTTGTGGCGAGGGATCGTCTCGATGGCTCAGAGCACACGATCGCAGGGCGTGTGGTGATCGACGCAACGGGCGCCTTCGAGGCTGACGACTGGAGCGACGACGGACACCGGCTGCGACCCTCGCGAGGGATTCACCTGGTGGTGCCTCGTTCCCGGGTGCCCTCCGACACCGGCCTCACCATCCGAGTCCCGGGCCGTGTGGTGTTCCTCATCCCGTGGGGATCGCATTGGCTGATCGGCACCACCGACGTCCCCCATGAGGGACCGGTGGACCGGCCCACCGCCACGGGCGAGGAGGTCTCGTATCTGATCGACACCCTTTCCAGGGTGCTCGACGTTCACCTGACGGCGGCCGACATCGTTGCTACGTTCGCCGGGGTTCGACCACTGGTGGGAGCGGGTGACGACACTTCGAGCATCAGCCGGGAGGAGGTCATTGATGAGCCGGAACCGGGACGGATCACTGTGAGGGGTGGCAAGTTCACAACGTATCGACGAGTGGCGGGACGGACACTTGACCGGGCCTCCGGCGCGTTGGGCAGGATATGTCCGTCGTCGACAGCCCGCCTTCCTCTGGTGGGTGCCGCCCCTTCCTCCGCGCTCGCCGGAGTCACAGGCGAGGTGTCGTCGCGGTTCGGTCTCGACCGGCCGTCCGCGCAACACTTGGTGTCCCGGTACGGCACCGAGGCCCTCGACGTGGCCCGGATTGCGATCGACGAAGGGCTCGGCCGACCGCTCGTGTCCGGGCTCCCTTACCTGCAAGCGGAGGCGTGGTGGGCTGTTCATCACGAGCAGGCCCTCTCCGTCGATGACGTGTTGTCCCGACGAACTCGCATCGCCATCGAGGACCCTCACCACGGAGAAGTTGCCGCCGAAACGGTGGCGGGGCTTCTGGGGGAAGCTCTCGGCTGGGATTCGGGGCAACGGTCGGCAGCGGTCGACGAATACGTCGAATCGGTCTGCACCGAGTACGGGGTTCCCGGGAAAGCGGAGACGCCGGAGGTGGCGGCATGAGCGCCGCAGGCAGCGGATCGGTGGAAGTCAGGGAGGTCTCGAAGCTGTTCGACTCGCTCGTGGCGGTCGACGGAGTGTCGTTCTCGCTCGAACCCGGCATCTTCTTCGCACTGCTCGGTCCGTCGGGATGTGGCAAGACCACCTTGCTTCGGATGATCGGTGGGTTCGAACAGCCTGACTCCGGGTTGATTCTCATTGGCGGTGAGGCGATGGAGGGAGTGCCGCCATATCGGAGACCGGTCAACACCGTGTTTCAGGACTACGCGCTTTTTCCTCACATGGACGTCGCCACCAACGTGGGCTACGCCCTCCGCCAGCAACGACCTCGGTTGGACAAGGCCGAAATCGCCAGGCGCGTCGAGGAGACGCTCGAGCTGGTGAGATTGACCGGTTACGAGCGCCGCCGGAGTTGGCAGCTATCCGGTGGCCAGCGGCAGAGGGTGGCGTTGGCTCGGGCGTTGATATCGCAACCCCAGACGTTGCTACTGGACGAGCCTCTGTCGGCGCTCGACGCCAAGTTGCGGGCGGAAATGCGGACAGAGTTGAAGTCATTGCAGCGCAAAGTCGGCATCACGTTCGTGTTCGTCACCCATGATCAGCAGGAGGCCATGTCCATGGCCGACCGGGTAGCGGTCATGCGGGATGGCCGCATCCTGCAGGACGCCAGCCCGGAGGCGATCTACGACGACCCGGTCGATACCTTCGTAGCCGATTTCGTCGGGACCACGAATCTCATCCACGGTCATCTTGGGGCGACAGAGGGGGTGGGGGTCGAGGTTCTCTGCGACTGTGGGATTCGCCTGGTCGGGTCGCCTCCTCGGCAGTGGCCGGCACACGGAGCCCGAGTGGCGCTGGCGATACGACCCGAGCGAATTGGGATACGACCCAGGCACTCCACCGAGGTCGGATCGGCCTCAGGGATCGAGGGAACCCACATCTCGGGACGGGTGGCGCACCGTACCTTCTTGGGCGACCACCTTTCATACAGGGTAACGATTCAAGGGGTTGGGACTCTGGACGTGGTCGCGACCCGATCGGTGCCGACGGCAACGGAGCTGTTCACCGTCGGCGACGAAGTGACCTTGGAGTGGACACTCGATGCAACCCGGGTCATCCCCGACGTTGGCCGTACGACCAGCAGAAGCCCAGGGGGCTCGGCCCCCGCGGACGAAGGAGCAGGACAATGGGAAGGAGCAGAAGAATGAGACAACGAACCACACGAGCCCGATGGAACATCTGGTCCGCGCTGCTGCTCGTGGTTGCGCTGGCTGTGGCGGCATGTGCCCCGCAGTCCGCGGATACCACCGGCAGCACCAATACTACGGCAGCCGTTGATGCCGGCACCAACCTGGGTGACACACTCAATATCGCCACCTGGCCCAACTACCACGACCCGGAGACAATCAAGCGGTTCACGGCCGAGACGGGCGTGAACGTCAACATCAGCGTCTTCGGATCCACCGAAGAGATGGAAGCCCTGCTGAGGGCGGGTAACTCAGGGATGGACATTGTGGTTCCCACCCACTACGCCGTTCCCGGATGGATCGCGGACGGGCTTATCGAACCGCTCGATTATGCGAAGATGGGGAACCCTGATCTGTCCGGCTGGAACCCGCTCTTCATCGATCAACCGTTCGACCCGGGCAACCGCTACTCGATCCCCAAGAACTGGGGCACGACTGGCATCATCTATTCACCCGCCGTGGGTGATCCGGTGACGAGCTGGTCGGAGTTCTTCGATCGCGCCAAGACCGACCTTGATGGCCGGGCAGTGATCGTCGATCACCAGATCTCCACTATCGGGTCGGCGGCCGTGGCCATGGGCTATGACCTCAACACCACCGATCCCGACGAACTGGCCAAGATCGAGGCGATGCTGGTGGAGTTGAAGCCGCACCTGTGGGCCATCACGTCCGACGTTCAGCCGGCGATTCGCAACGGGGACTCGTGGGTATCGATGGCCTGGACCGGCGACGGAGTCCAAGTGGTGAGGGACAACCCCGACTTCGTCTACGTCATCCCCGATGACGGCGGCGAGCTGTGGGTGGACAACTGGACGGTGGCGGCCGATGCCCCCCACCGGGATGCGGCCTACGCCTTCTTGGAGTTCATCTTGCGCCCCGAGAACTCGGCGGCAGATACCGCGTTCATCCTGTTTCCACATGCCAATCCTGCCGTGCTGCCTTTCTTGCCCGCAGATGTCGCCAACAACCCGGTGATCTATCCGGACCAGGAAGCCATCAGTCGGATGACATTGTCCTCGGCGGAGGCATACAACAGCGAGGCTCGAGCCGAGATGTGGGCTCGGGTGAAGTCCTCTTCGTGAGCAGATGAGCACGCCGACCGAGGGGACAGTCGTCACCAACAAAGAGGAGCGGCCGGGCTTGCCGGCCGCTCACTCCCTCGAACACCGAATGCGGCGTTTGTCCCTGGCGCTGTTGGCTCCGGGGATGGTGTGGTACCTCGTGTTCCTCGCCGCCCCGATGGTGGTGTTGGTGATCTACTCCCTCGGTCGGCGCGCTCCCAATGGCGGATACGAAGCCGCCTTGAGCCTTCAGCAGTATGGGCTGCTCGATACCCGCTGGGTACCCTTTCTGAACACCGTACGGCTCGGCCTGGCAGGAACGCTGCTGGCCCTACTGGTCGCGTATCCGCTGGCCTACTTCATGGCCACGCGGGGTGGTCGCCACAAGATGGTGCTGTTGGCCCTGGTCGTGATCCCGTTCTGGACCAGCTTCCTGATCCGCACCTACGCGTGGGTCTTTCTTCTCGGCAACCGGGGTATCCCCCAGATTCTCGAACGGTTGGGTTATCCCAACGTCCGGCTGCTCAATACCTCTTTCGCCGTGCTGTTGGGTATCGTCTACAACTACCTCCCGCTCATGGTGCTGCCGATCTATGTGTCGCTCGAGCGCGTCGATGTCAACTTACGTCACGCGTCGAAGGACCTCGGGGCCGGGCGGTGGCGGACCTTTATCCAGGTTACGTTGCCCTTGTCTGCACCGGGAGTGGTGTCGGGGGTGTTGCTGGTGTTTGTCCCCGTATTGGGGGAGTATCTGATACCGGTGTTGCTGGGTGGTGGGCAGACCTACTTCCTGGGCAACGCGCTGTACGACCTGTTCTTCCAGTCTCGCAACTGGCCGTTCGGCGCCGCCGTGGCCGTGACGTTCATAATCTTGATCATGCTGCTCATCGCCGCCTACATGTGGTTCACCCGCAAAGTCGTAGCTGAGGGACGAGAGGCTCCACTGCTATGAACAGTTCCAACACTTCGGGGTGGATCGATCGTGGGATCCGGGCGTACGGGATCCTGGTCTACGCGTTCCTGTTTCTCCCGATCGTGGTGGTCGTCGTGTTCTCGTTCAATGCCGGCCGCCATGTCGCCGAGCTGACCGGGTTCTCGCTCCAGTGGTACGTCACCGCCTGGACGGACCCCTTCGTGCTGCGGGCCGTCCGCACGTCGATCAGCATTGCCGTCACTGCATCCGTCATCTCCGCGGTGCTGGGTACAACCATCGCGATCGCCCTCCCCGCAGCGCCGCGTTGGGCACGGCGGGCCGTGGATGTGTTCGTCAACGCCGCCATCGTCGTGCCTGCGATCGTATTGGGTTTGTCGCTCCTCATCTTCGTGGTGACAACCACGACGTGGCTCAACGATTGGGTCGCCTATCTGGTACCGGGAAGCAACTTTCGGCTGGGCCTGGGGTTCTATTCGGTCGTGGCAGGCCACTCCGTGTTTGGAATCGCCATCGTCATCGTGTTGGTTCGTACCAGATGGGCGTCACTGGACGCCAATCTGGTGGAGGCCTCGGCAGATCTCTACGCCCCACCCAAACGCACGTTCTTCCAAGTGATGCTGCCTCTGCTGGTTCCTGCTATCCTCGCTGGATCCCTCTTGGCCTTCACGTTCAGCTTCGATGATTTCATCATCGCTCTTTTTACCCGTGGGCAGGAGACGACCATACCGATCTTTCTGTTCTCCTCGATCCGGCGCGGGGTGTCGCCGGTGATCAACGCCATCGCCACGATCCTCCTTGCCATCTCGCTGACACTGTTGGGTATTGCCACGTTGGTGTACAAGAGGCGATCAACTCACGAGATGGACGCCGGGCCATGACGGCACACCCACGCCGGTTGCTGGCCGACCAGGTTCGGGATGACCTGTTGGCGCGCATTCACGATGGTGGCCTGACGGTTGGAGCCAAGCTCCCCGCGGAACCCAAGCTGTGTGAGGAGTTCGGAGTCTCGCGCGCCACGATCCGTGAAGCTGTGCGGTCATTGGCGGAGGCAGGCTACCTACACCGTGTCCACGGATCGGGGACGTACGTGGCCTTCCGGCCTCGGCTTCGTCACAGCTTGGGGCACAACCTCAGCTATACGCGGCTCATCCAGCAGGCGGGATTGCGCCCCACCCGCCGGGTCCTGGGGTTGGAACGGACCGAGGCCGGCCAGGAGGAGGCAACGGCACTCGGGATCGGTGAGGCCCAAGTGGTGCGCGTCGAGCGGATCAGATCCGCCGATGACCGACCCGCCATCTATTCTGTCGACACGATCCCCGAGACCTTCGTGCCCGGTGTCACCGACGAGGGCTTCGGTGGCTCGCTATATGAGCTGTTCGAGAAGATGGGCCACAAAGTGGCCTACGGTGAAGCGACTCTGGCTCCGGTCCTTGCAGACGAGCGGCTGGCAGAGCACCTCCAGGTCGACGTCGGGTCACCGCTGCTTCGGATCGTCCAGGTGGACTACACCACAGTGGGCGAGGCCATCATGTTCAGTCGAGAGTGGCACGTCCCCGGCGTCTTCGAGCTGTCACTGCTCCGCCGCGCCACCTGAGGGATCTTCCTCTTCTGCGAATGCGGGCCGGCCGCGGTGGGATGACGTGGATCCTGCTCGTGAGCCGTGCCAGGTCCTGTCGGAGGCTCTGGTGTGGCCGTGGTTTCGTGGACCGCCAGACCCCGTTCCTCTCAATCCGTTGATGCCGTTGCTCAGATTGGCGGTGGCGCGCGCCAATCGTCAAGACAAGACTTCGCCACTCGTCGAGGGGGAGTGGCCGAGCCGAGATGCCGCGAGTCGTGACAGGGTCGTCGAGCCGGGGGACATGCCGGCCCGGCACACACCTACAACGCGGCGGCAGCCGAACGGTCCGCGAACACCGTCGCGTTCGGATGCCGGCGCAGGTAGCCGGCGGGCAGATCCGGGCCGATGGGTCCGTTCAGGGCCCGTTCGAGCGTCGCGGCCTTGTGGGAACCGGTGACGAGCAGCCAGATCTCGCGCGAGTCGAGGATCGGTCGAAGGCCGAGCGTCATACCTCGGGTCGGTTTCGCGTTCGGATCGTATCTGGCGGCTGCGATCGTCGTGGCGGTATCCAGACGGACCACCCTGGTGGGGGCGTCCGGCGTCGTGCCAGGCTCGTTGAGACCGAGGTGTCCGTTGATACCGAGGCCGAGCAGCGTAAGGCTCAGACCGCCGTCGTCGACGAGTGCCTCGAATCGGCGGCATTCGGCCTCGGGATCCGGAGCATCCACGTCGAGGGCATGGATCTCGGCGGGTGGGCGGGCCAGCGCTCCCAGGAAGTCGCGCCGCAGCATCGCAACGCATCGTGCGGGGCTCTCCGGTGGCAGGTCGTACTCGTCGAGCACGAAGACGACGGCGGCGGACAGGTCGAGGACCGGAGCGCATCGCGCATAGACCGGCCTCGGCGTCTCACCCGTGGGCAGGCACAGCCGCGCCGTCGGATGCTCCTGCATGTAGGCAATCCATCGCTGGGCGACACGATCCGCCCACTGGTCGTCTTCGAAGACCTCGAGCTGCAGACTCATGCTTCGGTGACGATGTCGAACACCGATCCGGTGTCCTTGTCGCTGAGGATCAGCTTGCGCCGGCCGTCGGGGAGGATCTCCTCCTTCACGATCGCGTGGCCATCGTGGCGTTGGAACTCCTTGGTGATCCTCGGAGTCGTCCCGCCGCGCCACTCGAGCGTGATCGGCTCCCACTGCCGGTTGGCGGCGGAGCGATACGCGGCATCCATGATGGCGTTGACGACGTACCCGTCGTAGAACGTCTCTCGCGGTGTGCCTGCGCCATCGATGGAATCAAACATGTCGGTGAACATGTGGACGTATCCGAGTTCCGTCACCTCATCGCCGACCGGGAACAGCCACCCCTCGTTGGATTCGAGCTTCTCGGCGACGTAGCCGCCCTTGCCGCCGGACGAGTACATCTCGAAGCCGGTACGCAGGAAGTTGTTCGTCCAGATCGTGCCTTCGGTTCCGGCGACCTCGTCGCGCAGATCCATGCCGCCGCGGAAGGTCCAGCTGACCTCGAACTGTCCGAGCGCCCCGGATTCGAAGCGGATGAGCGCGACCGCGTTGTCTTCCGCCTCGATCGGGTGCACGAGCGTGTCGGCCCACGCCAGGATCTCGACGGGCTTGTTGTCCTTGCCCACGTAGTTGCGGATGATCTCGATGCAGTGACAGCCGAGATCCACGATCGCCCCGCCGCCTGCTTTCTCCTTGTCCCAGAACCATGCACTGTGGGGGCCGGGATGGGTCTCTCTCGAACGGACCCATGTGACATCTCCGATCGCGCCGGCACGAACGGAGTCGAGCGCCTTCAGCGTCTTGGGCGTGTACACGAGATCCTCGAGATACCCGGCGAAGATGCCTGCCGACTCGACCTTGTCGAGAATCCGCCTGGCTTCGTCTGCGTTGCGGGCCAGCGGCTTGGTGCACAGCACGGCCTTCCCGGCGTCGGCAACGAGTCCGATGACGTCTTCGTGGAGGAAGTTCGGCAAGGCGACGACGACGACGTCCGTGTCGGGATGGTTGATCGCGTCCTCCAGTGAGGTCGTCGATTCCGGGATGTCCCACTGATCCGCGAACGCCCGGCCTCGATCCTCCGATCGCGAGTAGGCAACGCGCACACGGTCACGGCCGCGCCGACCGTGCATCGTCATCGTGTAGAAGCCGCCGATGAGGCCGGTGCCGAGCATGGTGATCGAATGTCCGGTCATGACCATCTCCTCCTGAGATCGTGAAGTTGTATATGCAACTTAGTCGATCGAGGAGATGTCGTCTCAGAGGGCGAAAGACTCTTCTCCGCCGACGATCGTTCGGATGACATGATACGAATCGTCGAGAACGCACACATCGGCCGCCGTGCCCGGTTCGAGGCTTCCGAGGTCCGGCCGCCGCACCAATTCGGCCGGCGCCGAGGTCGCCGCAGCGACGGCGCGCAGGGGGTCGAAGCCGAGGTCGATCATGTTTCTGACCGCCTGGTCCATCGTGAGGACACTGCCGGCCAGGGTGCCGTTGTCGAGCCTGCAGGCCCCGTGGTCGAGGATCACCGTTCGGTCACCGAGGAGGTAGCGGCCATCCGGGCGCCCCGCGGCCGAGATGGCGTCCGTGATCAGCACGAAGCGTTCGCCCGCGGCGTTGGCTGCGAGCTTCACCGCCTCCGGAGCGAGGTGAACCCCGTCGACGATGGCAGTGATGAACACGTCGTCCCGTACCAGGGCGGCGCCGCTGATGCCCGGGTCGCGGTGTCTCCAGGGTCGCTGGGCGCCGAAGATGTGGGTCACCGAGCGGGCGCCGCGATCGAACGCGGCGTTGGCGGTCGCGGCGTCGGCATCGGTGTGGCCCAGTGCGACGGTGACGCCCGCGGCGACCAGCAGCTCGATCAGGTCGAGTGCCCCGGGAAGCTCCGGAGCGATCGTCATGTATGTCACGGGTCCGGCGTCGAGGAGGCGTCGGGTGAGCTCCGGGTCGGGATCGAGGGTGTTGCGGGGATCGTGGGCGCCGCACCGTACGGGTGACAGGAAGGGGCCCTCGAGATGCATGCCCAGAATCCGGGCGTTGGCGATCGACGTTGAACGCAGCCGTCCGAGCGCACCGAAGTAATCGGGGACGGGGAGCGTGATGAGTGTCGGCTGGAAGGCGGTGACTCCCGTGGCTGCGAGGCGGCCGGCGACACGGGCGTAGTCGCCGGCGTCGGCGGTCGTGAAGTCCACTCCATCGAATCCATTGATCTGCACGTCGATGAACCCGGGTGTGGCAAGGCCGGTCCGGCCGGCGGGGGACAGGCCGACACGGTCGATGAGCCCGCCTTCGACGGCCACGTCACCTTCGACGATCCGACCGTGAACGAGTGCGGCGTTCACCCCGAGTCTCATGTGCGCCTCCTGGAGTCGATGCGGGAGTGCTCCGGCGTGGGTCAGCGTAGTTGTCCTCCTCGGAGCCGGCCGCTCTCATCACCGTCGGTTGCGGCTACGGGCCGAGCTCCGAGATCACTTCGAGTTCCTTGGTCTCGCAGAAGATCCTGGCGCGTGTGACGAAGGGCACACCGATCTTGTCCACCGTCACCTCGTTCACCCGACCCGCGGATCGAGCGCCGCGTCACGCGCGACGACGGTGAGGAGACTTTTCGCCGGCTGAAGCCGATATGCCGGCTGAAACCGATATGGGGAACGTCCGGTCATCGTTGTGTTCGAACCGGTCGACGGCGAGGACGGCTCCTCAGACTTCGAGTCCTTTGAAGCGGCGGATCGTCTCGAGGGTGACGTCGTCGGCCCCTTGGGGCACGAGGCCGCGCCCGCCGACGGCCGTGCGGTCGATGCACCAAAACCCTGGCGACACCGGCATCCTCCACGCCGGGAGAGGGTCGGTACGGTGAGCAGATTCCGGCCATTCCGCTTGACACGCCGCGTCCCGGCACATACGATCGAACAAATGAACGAGCCGCGTACAGATGTTCGCATTGAGCGGACCACCATCCCGCCAAGGATCTCCGAGGCCGATTATCGGCTCTGCGTTCGGGCGGCGATGCTGCATTACCAGGAAGGTCTGACCCAAAGCGAGATCGGTGCCCAGCTCGGGTATTCGCGTATCAAGATCAACCGAGTGCTCGGTATGGCGCGATCCCACGGCATCTTGG
Source organism: Actinomycetota bacterium (assembly GCA_013152275.1). Taxonomy (NCBI): domain Bacteria; kingdom Bacillati; phylum Actinomycetota; species Actinomycetota bacterium. The sequence continues at coordinate 11,937 of JAADGS010000064.1, forward strand.
AGATTCGCGTCAAGGTTCCCGCCGACTGGCATCTCGAACTGGAAGCCGATCTGATCCGCTCGTTTGGGCTGCGGGACGCAGTCGTCGTTGCCGCCGACCAGTCGGGACGGCCGCTCGAGGCGGTTCTTGCCGAAGGTGCGGCCACATGGCTGGCCCGGCACATTCGGCCCGCCATGCGTGTGGGGCTCGGCATTGGGAGAACGGTCGCGCACCTGCCCGACAGGTTCCGGCTGGACCAGCCCATCGACTGCACGTTCATCGAGGTGGTCGGGTCCATCTACACCCAGGACTGGGCAAAGTACGACGTCACCTCGAGGATGGCCGAGCTCGCCGGCGGGACCCGGGAGGTCCTGCAGGCGCCAGGCTTTGTCACGGATCCTGATCTCGGGGTGTTACTGACCAAAGAGCCTTCCGTCGCGGACGCGCTCAACCGGGCGCGGGAATCTGACATCACCATCCAAAGCGTGGGTCCCGTGGACACGAGCGCGATCCTGTTCGAGTACGGGGTCCTCACCACGGACGATCTCGAAGATCTCCACGAGCGCGGGGCGGTGGGCGACGCGCTGGGCTACTACTACGACCTCGAGGGGAATCCCGTTCCGTTTCACACCGATTCCAATGTGATCGGCGTCGGGCTCGACGATCTTCGGCGGGTTCCATGGAGCATGGTCGTGGCCGGCGGTCCGCAGAAGGTCGAGCCCATCATCGGTGGCCTTCGCGGTGGATACTTCAATGTGCTGATCACCGACGATGTCACCGCCAAGGCGTTGATCGAAGCGAGTGCGGGTGATGGCCCTTGACCACCCCTGGGACACGAGTTCGCAACGCCGCAGTTTCGGAAAACGACCACGGGATCCGTCGTCTCGTGGGAATCGAGATCTTCTACTTCATGGACCGATGGTCGGACGACCAGGCGGCCCATTTTCATTTGGCCCGCCGGTGCGGGTACGACGGTGTCGAGATCTCGCTGATGTCCGGCAGTCACCTCGACCCGGCGCGTGTCCGTTCCAGGCTGGACGAGCACGGCCTCTCCATCGTGTGCAGCACCGGGCTGGATGAATCCACCGACATCTCCCATCCCGATCCCGCGGTGCGGCGGTCCGGTGTGGAGTATCTGAAACGCTGTCTGGAGACGGCCGGGGCCCTCGGCAGTCCGATCCTGGGTGGCGTCGTCTATGCACCGTGGTTCGCGTTCCCGGACGCCGGCGACCTGGAGCCGTACCGCCGGCGCTCGGCCGAATCTCTGCGCGAGGTCGCCGTGGCGGCGGACGCCGTCGGTGTGGACCTGTGCGTCGAGCTTCTGAACCGTTTCGAGACGTACATGCTCAACACGGTCGATCAGGGCAACGCGTTCCTCGATCTGATCGGGCATCCATCGGTGAAGATCGAACTCGACACGTTCCACATGAACATGGAGGAGGCGGATCTCGCCGACGCCATACGTGAAACGGGCGATCGGTTGGGCCACTTTCAGTGTGCTGCAAACAATCGTGCCATGCCGGGCAGGGGCCATATCGACTGGGATGCAATCGCAACGGCGCTCGACGACGTCTCATACTCCGGATGGGTCGTCGTCGAGACCTTTCCCGATCCGTCGGTGGAGACCGGGCGATCGACCCATGCATGGCGTCCACTCGTCGAGGATCTCATCGGTGAGGCGACGGAGGCGTCGGCGTTTGTCCGCACACACCTGGGCGGGACGCCCCTCGTTTCGTCACGGCCGCCGGCCACAGCCCCTGCGAAGGCTCCGGTATGAGCGTGCGCACCACCAAGCTGATCAACGATCCGAGCGACATCGTGGCAGAGATGCTCGAGGGCTACGCCGGCGCGTACCCGGACATCATTCGTTTCGAGGACGGGCTCATCGTTCGCGCCACACCAAAGGCCGGTGGCAAGGTCGGCCTCGTCATCGGGAACGGATCCGGGCACGAGCCGGCGATGATCGGCTGGGTAGGCGAGGGGCTTTTCGATGTCAACGTCCCCGGTCCGATCTTCACCGCCCCGGGACCGTCGAAGCTCCTCGCGGGGATCGTCGCCGCGAGTCGGGGCGCCGGCGTGCTCGTGTGCGTGTCCAACCACGCAGGCGATGTCCTCAACGCCGAAATGGCGCTGGAGCAGGCCGCGGATGCGGGAATCGATGACGTGGACATGGTTGTGCTGTATGACGATGTCGGTTCGGCGCCCAGAGGTTCCGAACCCGACCGGAGGGGATCGGCCGGCCTGTTCTTCGTCTGGAAGATCGTCGGCGCCCATGCAGAGGCGGGAGCCACCCTGTCGGCCTGCAAGGCGATGGCCGAGAGGGTACGAGACAACACCAGAACCCTGTCGGCGACGCTGCAGAGCTGCGCCCACCCCGTCACCAAGGTGCCGCTCGCCGACATCCCCGACGGCGAAATGGTGATCGGTGTCGGCGTCCATGGAGAGAGCCGGGGCGATGCGCGCCCGGTGCCCACCGCGAACGAGACGATCGACATCATGGTGCCGCAGATCCTCGACGATCTGCCGTACGAGCCGGACGACGAGGTCTGTGTCCTCGTGAACGATGCCGGAGCGCTCACCGTGATGGAGCTGGCGATCCTCTACCGCCGGGTGGGCCAGGTCCTTGCCGATCGCGGCATTCGAGTCCACAGGGCATGGCTCGGGCCGTATGCCACCACGCAGGACACTGCCGGCTTCGCCATCTCGGTGTGTCGCGTCGATGCCGACATGAAACGACTGTACGACGCGCCGGCGCGTGGCGCCGGCGTGCAATTCACGACCCCTGCAGCAACCGGGGAGGCCTCGTGAAACTTGCCACCGACAGGCTGACCGGCACCGACTGGCAGCGGCTCGTCGTCGCCGCAGCCGATGTGATCGACGACCATGTGGAGGAGCTCTCGCGGCTCGACGCGGCCGTGGGCGATGGCGATCACGGAATCAACGTGGCAACGGCGCTTCGGCATGCCCGACGTGCGGTGGCTCGACTCGAAGATCCCACGCCTTCCAACGTCCTGTCGGTGGTTGCGGGCTCGTTCTTCGAGGAGATGGGCGGTGCCGCAGGGGCGCTGTTCGGAAGCTTCTTCCGGTCTGCCGCTCTCAGTTGTGCCGGTCAT
>JAADGS010000065.1:0-10526 GCA_013152275.1 Actinomycetota bacterium
CCGGCGACTCGGTTCTTCTCGTACTTCGTGGCGCGACGCGGCATCGATGCAAGACCGTGGGGCGGTCATTGGTCCCCCCAGGGAGCGAAGCGACCGTTGGGGGGAAAGTACCGCAGCGGCTTTGCGCCGGCGTAGGAGAGGTCTTCCCCAGGAAGCGAAGCGACCGGTCTCTCCGCCCAGCGAGCGAAGCGAGCAGTGGGGGAGTACGGCGAGGCCGGGAGGGGGGCCGATACACCGGACCCAAGACCCCCTCCGTCCTTGGCCAAAGCCCCGAGGGCATTGCCTCTGCCCGGAAAGAGGCTCTACCCCATCGACCTCGGCTCGTTCCTCGCCTCGGCCACTTCCCCTGCGAGGGGAAGGAAAGAGACCTCGCCCAGATCTCCGGGGCCCCCTGCGCCGTCGCTGGGGACCCGTCGGGGCCGCTGGAGAACTCACGGAGGTCTTAAGTTCGTTTCAGGGTGTTCTCACGATGGTGGTCCACAGTGATGCCGTCCCACGAAAGGAGACGACATGAAGAAGGCGCTCACGGTGCTGGCCGTTGCCGCCGTGGTACTCGGAGGAATCGGCTTCGTGGCCACCTCGCAGAGCGCTTCCGCCCAGGAAGCGGATGCGGCGACCCAGGCTCGACACGTCGGGCCGATCGGTAGCGTGCTCGACCAACTTGTCGAGCAGAACACCATTACCGCCGACCAGGCACAGGCGATTCGCGATGCCTTGGCCGCAAAGGCACCGTTCCGACGGGTTTTCGACCGCCCGGGGTTCAGGCAGGCACATGCCGGTCTGGAAACGGTCGCCGGTGTACTCGATATGTCCACCGAGGATCTGGTCGCTGCTCTTCAGAACGGGCAGACGATCGCAGACGTCGCCGGTGACAAGCTGCAGGCGGTGACCGGTGCACTCATCGAAAAGGCGAACGCTCGCATCGATCAGGCTGTCGAAAGTGGCCGCCTCGATGCCGGGCAGGCCGCGGATGCCAAGGTGAAAGCGGCTGAACGCATCGACGCGATGGTGAATGGCGAAAGGCCGCGTGGCGATTGCGACGGCTCGCGACTCGGTGGTGGCTTCGGCCCGATGGGTGGCGGTCACGCAGGTGGCGGTCACGCAGGTGGCGGCATCGGCCCGATGGCCGGCAACGCCTGATCCGGCACCCTTCCTTTCCTTCCACGGTGACGCCCCCGAAAAGGGGCGTCACCGTCATATGCACGGGACAAGAAGTGCTGAAGCGGTACCGTGTGTAGGACGGAAGGAGATCGCATTGGCAGCCGATTCTGTCTACAAGATGCAGGTCGAGGAGTCCACGGCGAGGTGGGCCTCCGAGTACGAGGGCGAGACGTACTGCTTCTGTGCTCCCGGGTGCAGGCACGTCTTCGATGAGAGCCCCGAACAGTACGTGTCGGGCTGAGGCTGGTCGCAATGAGAGTTCTCGTGCTCGGAGGCACCACCTTCTTCGGGCGTGCCGTCGTCGAACAGTTGCTCGACCGCGGTGACGAGGTCACCGTGTTCTCCCGTGGGAACACACGACCCGAATGGTGGGGGAGCATTGGTCATGTCATCGGTGATCGCACCGACTCCGGGTCGCTGGAACGGCTTCGCGGGCAAGCGTTCGATGCCGTGATCGACAATATCGCCTACACCGGAGGGGACGTCGACATTCTGCTGGACGTCATCGCGCCAACGGTCGGTCACTACGTGCTGACGAGCAGCTCGGCCGTCTACAACACCGCTCGCGGCTACCCGCCGTACGACGAAGACGACGTCGATCGAGCATTTCGTCCGCCCGCCGACAAGGTGGAATCGCCCGGATGGGCATACACGATCGGCAAGCTCACCGCCGAACAGGCCCTCGTCGACCGGACCGACGTTTCGTGGACGATCATTCGACCTCCGATCGTTCTGGGTCCCAACGATCCCACCCTTCGGGGATGGTTCTACTTCCAGCGCCTTCTCGACGGCGGACCGCTGCTCCTTCGTTGCTGCGGGGAACGCAGCTTCAGAATCGTCTCTTCGCAGGACCTCGCCCGAGGGTATGTGAGCGTTCTCGACACACCCGACGCGAGAGGGAGGGTGTACAACATCACGCAGCAGGAGGTGGTGCGGATGCGGGACTTCCTGGCCGCTGCGGCGGAGGGACTGGACGTTCCGCTCGATATCGTCGGCATCACCGAACGGGACCTCTCCCACGTCGCCCTGGAGTACGCCGATCCATACGATCGGCTGTCGAACTTCATCCCGTCGGTGGAACGGGCCGAACGCGACCTGGGCTACCGCTCGACACCGTTCAAGGACTGGGTGGGCGAGACCGCGCGTTGGTACCGAGACTGTTACGAGGGAGCGAACTCGAGCGGATACGAACGCAGGGGTGACGAGATCCGTCTCGTCCGTGAACTCGCTTCCTATCCCTGGTGAGTCATCGGTCCACCTGGGCGAGGAAGGAGAGGACGAGCTCATTGAACGTTTCCGCCTGGTCGATCGGCGTCGCGTGATGCGAGTGTTCCACGACTGCGAGTCGCGCCGTGGGCATTCGGCTCACGAACTCCTGTTTGGCGGACACCGGCGTGTAGTCCTGGTCGGCCGAGACCACGAGCACAGGGCAGCTGATCCGGTCGATGCGATCGGCGACGCTCCAGCCGATGAGAGCTCGTGTGGCCGCCTTGTAGCCGGCCTTGTCGTTTTCAAGAAAGCCCTCCTTGAACAGTCGGAGGAACTCGGCCTGACCCGGCTCCGGGAAGAGCCGATTACCGATCGTGTCGGCGATCTTGCCCATTGGGAGCAGGTTGACGAGGATCCTGCGTTGCCAGAGGCCGAATCGATCGCGCAAGGTGCTCGGCACGAGGGCCGGTCCCGCGTTGACGGCGACGAGGCTCTTGACCCGGTCCGGGTGGTCGACGGCCAGTTGAAAGCCGACCATGCCGCCCATCGAGAGACCCACCACGTTGACGGCACGTAGCTCCAGGGCGTCCAGAAGACCCAGCACGTCGCCTGCGAACATGGGGACGCTGTATGGACCGGGCGGACGGTCGGTCCGGCCGTGGCCTCGAAGATCGGTGAGGATGACATGATGCCGGGCGGCGAACGGCTCTCGTTGCAGCACCCATCCCTTGCTGCTCGACCCGAGTCCGTGCAGCAGCAGGACCGGGTCTCCCGATCCGAGCGTCTCGTAGTACATCTCGAGGTCCCCAACGTGGAGCATGGTCATGCCGGCGTTCCTTTCTCCGAGGCTCCCGTTGCTTCACCGACGAACACGAGGGCCAGTGCAGACAGCAGATGCCAGAGGCCATGGCCCTGGATCGGCGATGCGGGATCACACCAGGGTCCGCCGGTCCTACTGAGCACATAGACGACGAGCGCACCCGAGAAGATACCGAGAGCTGTGGCCATCCGCCGGTCTCGCCTCAGCCTCGGATTCCGAATCGCTCCCACGGCGAAGGCCGCGATCGCCGCCGCCGTCAGACCATGCCGTGTCGCGGGAGCGATCCCGATGACGAGACCGGCTGCGGCCACCGTGGCAAGCCAGACCCAAACCGCTCGAACGTCTGGTCGTGAAGACGCCCAGACCGCCAACCAGGCCATCGTGGCGATCACGGCAAGGGACTCTGCAGCCGAGGCAGGCGCGCCGGCTTCTGCGTGAAACCAGAAACTCGTCGCTCCGAGAACAACGAGTGACAGCCCGAACACCAAAGGACCGGTTGTTCTCCGGCGCCCGATGGTCCACACCCCGGCCACGACGAACGCAAGCGCGGTAAACGCCGCCACCGGCTGCGCCGGGAACGTGAGACGAATCAGCTCACAGTCGTGGGGTGACATGACCCCACCGTACCGGAGCGTGCGCCCCGCCATCTCTCGGGCACCGCGGGCCGCAGATCTTGCGCAACCTCCGGAAGACCGGCTACGCGACCGTCTTGCGATACACCCGTACGGCGAGTGGCGCGAAGACCACCAGGATGCCCGCGATCCACAGCAGCGACGTGAGGACTTCGCCGGCCACCGTCTGACCTGCCGGGAGCACCCCATCGCCGAGGACGAGTCCCCGGATGGCATTGGTGAGCACGGTGATCGGCTGGTTGTTGGCGAACCCTTGGAGCCATGTGGGGAGTGTCTGCGTCGGAATGAACACCGAGCTCGCGAAGACCAGGGGAAACACCGGCAGGAACACTGCCGATTGTGCGGCCTCCGGGTTCTTGACCAGCAGTCCAAGAACGGCCATCACCCACGACAGGCTGAACGCGAAGAGCAGCGCCAATCCCAGGCCCAGAGACATGCCGAGGAAGTTGGTCTGGACCCGGAACCCGATGAGGAAGCCGACGCTGAGCATCAGCGAGATCACGAGCCAGTTCCTCACGAGATCCGAGATCGTGCGTCCGGCCAGCACGGCGGAGCGCGCCATCGGGAGGGAGCGGAACCGGTCGATGACCCCTGCGGAAAGATCCTCGGTGAGCCCGAGCGCAGTCTGCCCGGCTCCGAACGCCGCCACCTGGATGAGGAGGCCGGGAACGAGCCAGTTGATGTAGCTGCCGCCTGCCGCAGGTGGCAGGGCCATGCCGATCGCTCCGCCGAACACATAGTTGAACAGCAGCAGGAACATCACAGGCTGCACGGTTGCGAACAGCAGCACCTGGGGCACTCTCACGTTGCGCCGCAGGTTTCGCTTGGTGATGACGAGCGTGTCCTTGATCGTGTGAGAGAGCGACATCCTCGTGCGGATAGGTGCGGTAGCGGTTGCGGCGGTCATCAGTTTCTCCTCGCAGGACGGCGTGTGCGGTCGCCGTTCTTCTCTTCGTGTTGTGCCGTGTGTCCGGTGAGTTCGAGGAACACGTCGTCGAGGGTTGGTCGTCGCAGTGCGATGTCTTCGGGAACGACGTTGATCTGGTCGAGGATGCGCACCGTGTCGGTCAACGTCGCAGGCCCGTTCGCGGCCGGCACCACGATCTTGTTCGATTTGGGCTCGAACGTCGGTCGGTGGCCGTTGATGGAGGCCAGCGCCGCCAGCGTTTCCTCACGGCGATGATCGGCGACCGTGATCTCGACGACTGCTCCGCCCATGCGCTCCTTCAATGCAGCCGGCGTTCCCTCGGTGATCAGCGTGCCATGGTCGAGAACGCCAACCCGATCCGTGAGTTGGTCTGCTTCGTCGAGGTACTGGGTGGTGAGCAGGATCGTCGTGCCGTCATCGACGAGTTCCTTGATCAGATCCCAGAGATCGATGCGACTTCCAGGATCGATCCCGGAGGTGGGTTCGTCCAGGAACAGCACCTGTGGCCTGCCCACCATCGACGCCGCCAGGTCGAGGCGGCGTTTCATCCCACCCGAGTACGTGCGGACGAGTCGGTCCGCGTCGTCGTCCAGGTGGATTCTCTCCAGAACGTCGGCAGCCCTTCGCTTCGCCTCCGCCTTCGAGAGGTTGTACAGGCGGCCGACCATCTCGACGTTTTCTCTCCCGGTGAGGTAGGCGTCGACGGCTGCGAACTGGCCGGCGAGTCCCATACGGGTCCGGGCGGTCCTCGGATCGGCGAGAAGGTCGATGCCGGCGATCTCTGCACTGCCGGAGTCCGGTCTGATGAGCGTGGTCATCACCCTGATGAGCGTCGTCTTGCCTGCGCCGTTCGGGCCGAGGAGCCCGTAGATGATGCCGGGTTCGACTTCGAGGCTGACGTTGTCGAGGGCGGTCAGGGAACCGTAGGTCTTGACGATGTTCTCTGCGCGCAAGATCGGTCGTGTTGCCATGGCGTATCTTCCTTTCGGCGCCATAGTATTTGTGGTAAGAAACTATACATAATCGAAACTGTTGTGAAGATGAACTAGTATGAGGGTTGTGAACAACGAAGACCAGGTAGCCGAGGTGATGAAGCTCCTCAGGGAGCTGTCCAACCGGATGCGACAGCGTGTCTTCACCAGACTCGAGGAACTCGATGTGACACCGCACATGGCGTGGGCGCTGCACCACCTCGGTGATGGGATACCGATGGGAACGCTTGCCGACCGGCTGTCATGTGACGCGTCGTACGTGACCGGGATCGCCGACAGGCTCGAGCGCCGCGGACTCGCCGAGCGCAGATCGGATCCATCCGACCGACGGGTCAAGCAACTGGTCTTGACCGACGAGGGGAAGCGGGTCAGGGACATGGTTGAAGGCCGGCTCTTCGAGCAGCCGCCATTGCTCAGATTCCTCGACGGCGGGGAACTCGAAATGCTCAAGCGAATCCTCGAAAAGATGCTCGGGTCAAACGGCCCCGAGGCGCACGAGGTTTCCGGATAGGCTCACGGTGCGGTTCACCGGGGATCGCGCAGCCGAGCATCGCTGGTGTGGACACCACTTTCGGCGCCTCGCTTCCGGCGTCGCCACGGTCCTCGATGTCGACTCCGGGAGTGTGCCCTCTGCAAGAGCGCGGCGACGGCTCGAACGGTGCTCGACGTTCGTCTGGTCGATGTAGGCCAGGGAATGGTTCAACCGGTGGGACGATTCCATACGGACGACATCATGCGGTTTCGGAGACTGTCGTAGATGGGCTCGTTACGAAGCAGTGAGGCGGTGAGCACCGCTCCGAATGCCGCAGCCAACATCGGGACGACCAGGGTCGTCGTTGCGGTCATCTCGACAATGAGGACGATGCCCGTGAGGGGAGCTCGCACGATCACGGCGAAGAGGGTGGACATTCCGACGATGGCGAAGGCTGCCACGGTGGTTCCCGGTCCTGAGAGGAAGCCTGATGTGAGTCCATGGAACACTGCCCCCCACAGCGCTCCCACGGCAAGGAGGGGCGAGAAGAGGCCACCGGGTGTTTGCGTCGCGTACGACAGCGGCCCGAGGAAGAAGCGGACCGCGAAGTAGCCGGCCACGGACGCGAGGACGATTCCCCCTCCAAGCACGTGTTCGGTGAGTCGGTCTCCACCTCCGGTCGCGACGAGTGGATCGAACCACAGCAGCAGGCCGACGATCGCTCCGATCGCAGCGGACTTGAGAATCGGCGGAACGTTTTTCATCCGGTCGGACAAGTCCAGGAAGAAGAGAATGAGCCGGTTGTAGAAGACGCCGACGACACCGGTGAGCAGTCCGAAGAGGACGAAGATGCCGATGGTCCAGCCGCTCGGTGTGCCGATGGGGCCCACCGGGAAATCGGGCTGGTTGCCGAGGATGAATCGGGAAGACACGATGGCGGTCGCCGTACCGATGAGTGTCACGAGCCCAAGGCGGAGTCGGATCGACTTTGCCACTTCTTCGAATACGAACAGTGCGGCTCCGAGTGGGGCGTTGAAGGCAACGCCGAGGCCTGCCCCGCCGAGAGCCGTTTGCAGGATGCGGATGTCACGCTCACCGAGGCGGAGGCGCCGTCCCGCTTCGGAGCCGATTGCTGCGCCCAGGTGCACGGTTGGGCCCTCACGTCCCAGCGCGAGCCCGGCTCCGATGGCGAGCAGGCCGCCGACGAACTTGGCGGGGAGGACTTCCCACGAGGTTGCCGGGATATCGCCGCGCCAAACAGCTTCCACGTCCTGGATACCGCTTCCCGACACTCGAGGAACGAACACCACGATGAGTCTTGCCAGTGCCGTGAAGCCCACGACGACGATGATGGGAAGGATCCAGCCGGGTCCCGACCAGGCGTGCGCCCACTGCAGAAACGACAACCGGTACTCGTCTGCATCGAACAGGAGCTTGCGGAAGTAGCCTCCTGCGATACCGACCAGTATCCCTGCCAAGGCGGCCACCACACTGATCACGATCAAGCCCAGCGTGTCGCGCTGGTCTTCCTGCTCCGTCGGGTCCTCAGGATGTGGGGTTGGAGTTGCTGTGCTCATTCGCTCGCTGTTCTCTTACACACTGTGGTGTTGCAGCCACCGGTGGAGGCCGTCACCTACGATAGTGGGTGCTCAGACCGCTCCCAGGTCATAATGGAAGTACCCGCGAAAGGTGGACCCGATGCGATCGCCTGTATCGAGCCCTTGTGTGTACGGTTCACGAGCAGTCGGCTCTCGACCGGTGATGACGTCCGTGTGAAGAGGGAACTGGGGCTCTACTCGGTCATCACGATCAGCCTTGGTGCGATGATCGGCTCCGGCATCTTCGTGTTGCCGGGCCTGGCGGCCAAGATCGCCGGACCTGCCGTCATTCTCGCCTACGTCCTTGCAGGAGTCGTCGTGCTCCCTGCAGCACTGTCGAAAGCGGAGATGGCCACGGCCATGCCGGAGGCGGGAGGAACCTACGTGTTCATCGACAAGGCGATGGGCCCGCTCATGGGCACGGTGGCCGGCCTGGGCGTCTGGTTTTCACTGATCTTCAAAGCTGCCTTCTCCCTTGTCGGGCTGGGAGCGTATCTCGCGATGTTCTCGGACGCACCGGTGAAACCGGTGGCTCTGGCCTTGGCCGGCGCCCTGATCGTCATCAACATCGCCGGAGTCAAGCAGACTGCAGGAGTCCAGAAGACGGTTGTGACCGGTGTCCTTCTCATGCTGGGTTTCTTCATCGCCAGGGGTATCCCCCACGTGGACGTCGCCAATCTCCAACCTTTCCTTGGCGAAGGCTTCGAGGGTCTGATCGTGGCGACCGGAGTGATCTTCGTTTCGTATGCCGGGGTCACCAAGGTGGCGAGCATCGCCGAAGAGATCAAAGATCCCGGTCGGACGATTCCGCGCGGCATCTTGGGCAGCGTTGCGCTCATGATGCTCATCTACCCGGTGGTCGTCTTGGTGATGGTCGGTGTGGTCGGGTCCGGCGAACTGGCCGGAACGGTCGTGCCCATGGCCGATGCCGCCCGTGCATTCCTTGGGGAGGTCGGCGTCGACGTCGTGTCGGCGATGGCGGTGCTTGCACTGATCAGCATGGCCAACGCGGGTCTTCTCGCCTCTTCTCGCTACCCGTTCGCCATGAGCCGGAATGCCCTGGCGCCCAGCGTGCTCCAACGACTGTCCAGACGCTCGACACCGTTTGTCAGCATTGCGGTGACGGGGTCGGTGATGCTGTTACTCGTTGCCTTCGTTCCCCTCTTGGAACTGGCCAAACTGGCCAGCGCCTTCCAGCTCCTGGTGTTCTCCTTCGTCAATGTGGCTCTGATCGCGTTTCGCGAGAGCCTCGTGGACTGGTATCGGCCAACATTCAGATCACCCCTGTATCCATGGATACAGATCTTCGGAATCGTCGCCTCATTCGGGCTGCTCACACAGCTCGGCCTCGTACCGCTGGTCGGCGCCGCCGGGATCATCGTCGGGGGATTCGTCTGGTATCGGGTGTTCGGGCGATCGCGGGTCAGCAAGCAGAGCGCATCGCTCGACGCGCTGCGAGTTCGCACGACCGCAGGTTTGGTCGAGAAGACGAGAGAAAGGTTGCACTCGCCGGGGGCCTCGAGCCTGCTCGTCGTCTTCCATCATGGGGCAACTCCCGATCGGGAGCGGGCGGTCATGGGTATCGGACTCCGGTTCCTCGAACCGGGTGGGCGGTTGTCGGTTGCCCATATCGAGACGCAGGACGTTGGTCAAACGGTGCCGGTTCCCGATCTGCCGGCCGGTGCAGAAGAACTGGACGTCGACGAGCACCAGACGCGTCTTCGGCGGGGGGCGCTGATGGACCTCGTTGCACAGCGTTCCCCCGAACTCGTCCTGGTCGAGATACCTCCTGAAAGCCGCCGGACCCGCCAGTACATTGCAGATGCCAGGTGGCTGCGGGAACACGCCGACGCTTCGGTGCTGTTCTTCCACTACCGGGGGATCCGCGAAGTGAACACGATCGTGATCATGGGTTCCGGCGGCCCTGCGGATGTCGACAAGATCTCCCTTGCACATCGCCTCGCCGAACATGACGACGCAACGCTGCGGTTGGTCCACATCCTCGACGAGGCGGCATCCGAAGCGGAAGTTGCGTCGGTTCGCAACTACCACCTCCAGCTGAGCAACCTGACCGAAGTTCGCATAGAGAGCCGCGTGGAGCGATCTGCAGATCTGTTCGGCAATCTCGACCGTTGGACCGAAGGTGCGGACCTGGTGATTCTCGGGGCTGCGGCACACCCTTCCGCGCACTTCGATCTGTCGGATCGCATCGCCGGTTCGATTCGACATCCGGTGCTGACCGTGTCGCCTCGCGTGGCGCACCGCAAGACCATGGGCCGGCGCGTCCTCGAGCGCATCATCTACTGACGGTTCCGCGCCGAAGTTCTTAGGCTGTGGGTGTGAACGATGTCTGGAACATCATCCGACCCTTGCCGGCCGTCTCGAGAGCCGTCCTGCGGCGCGTCGTGCGTCGGCTGTTGTGTGGCCCGGCGGTTGCATCGTGGAGCTGGGGTGTGGAGCTGCGGGTCGTTGCCCTGCGGGCCTTCGTGGCCGCCGAGGCCGGGCAGGCAAGCGGGCAAGGTCACCGACGGTTTGAAGAGCGGCTCGATCCTGCCCTTCCGCGTAGGCTGCGCGGACTCGTGGAAGTCGAGCGGGGCGAGGTCGGCGGAGTGCCCGGCGAGTGGGTGCGGAGGACCGGATTCGACGATACGACCACACTGCTGTATCTGCACGGTGGAGCCTATGTCAAGGGAAACCCGGCGACTCATCGGCGG
>JAADGS010000065.1:10532-34987 GCA_013152275.1 Actinomycetota bacterium
CCGCCTCACGTGGGCTGCGGCGACCAGGACATTCGTGCTCGACTACCGGCTCGCTCCCGAGCACCGCTTTCCGGCCGCCCTCGATGACGCGATCGCAGCATATGAAGATCTCGTCTCTTCGGGGATCCGCCCCGAGTCGCTGTTCGTCGCAGGCGACTCGGCCGGCGGGGGGCTCGCCTGCGCGCTGCTGCTGCGGCTGAGGGATGAGGGACGTTCACTTCCGGCAGGGGCAATCCTGTTCTCGCCCTACACGGACCTGGAGCATACGGGAGCTTCGATCGTCGCCAATGCCGCCACCGACTACCTTCCCCTCACGATGGGAAACGCACGGTCCGACACCCTCTACCTTGGTGATCACGATCCCCGAGATCCGCTGGCGTCACCGATGTACGGTGATTTCACCGGGCTGCCACCGCTGTTGATCTTCGCCGGGAGTTGCGAGATGATCCTCGACGATTCGATTCGTCTTGCCGAGAAGGCGAGACGAGATGGCGCACGAGTCACGTTGCACATCGAGCCGGACATGATGCACGTCTGGCCGGCGATCGTCCCGAGACATCCTGCGAGTCTGAGAGCGCTGGCCATCACCGCCGAGTTCGTGAGGCACCCGCAGACGACGCCCTCCGGCTGATGTCTGATGCGTGCCGGGAGCGTCTCACCTCGTCCTGCCGGCCTGGACCGTAACCGCTCCATATGTGTGCTCATGCTCGATCGGGAGCGAGCCCTCCGCCGAGAGTGCCTCGAGCCGATCGAGGGACCGGCTTCATACCGCAGTTTCGTCAATGCCGGCAGCAGTATGTGCGGCCGGCATCGACGAAACTCCTAGTTCAAGATCTCCGCTTCGAACCGGTAGAGACGGACCGGTTCGTTCTCCCCGATGAACGCCTTGCGTTTGGTGACCTCGACCTGCTGCCTGGCGGTCACGATTCCCGGTATGGCGGGGAGGAGAAGGGCCCGGCGTCCGGTGCGGCTCTCGACGATGATCCCGTACCGTGACGGATCGAGGTCGTCGATGCTATCGACCGGAACGGGAGGATCCAGCAGATAGACGGTTACCTGGAGATCGTCGACATCTTCGGCGCGAATGGGGGGAAACCGCGGATCGGATGTCGCTGCATTCACTGCCTGATGCACGATCTCGGCGCACAGGCTGGGCTGCGAGGGAACGATGCTGCCGACACAGCCCCGTAATCCTCCCTCGTCGGCGCCATGTTCATGGAGGGAGACGAAGACCCCCTGGGCAGGTCTGTCGTCGGGCCGTCCGGAGACGTCCAGAAGCTTTCCGGTGGCGAGATAGTGACGAATCGCGTCTCTCGCCAGTGTGACGTACGGATGCTCCATGTATCGAACGATACACCTCGTCTCCGAAGGCCTGCCAGAACCGGCTCATGGCTGCGATCGACGATTCTGAAGGTGCTCTCCCCGAACCTTGGGAGGCATACCACCATAAGTATTCGTTCACGGCGGCCACCACCCCGATTTGGGGCATTGGTACGCGGTGCACCCGTCTGGGCACGGAGTGCTTCTGCCAGGATTCACTCAGGCAGAAGCTGTCGTGTGACGGTTCGAATCGGCCGAGACGGACCCAGGGACCGAATTGTGGTGCCGACACGAGGTGTACGTGTTTTTTTTGCCTCGTGATATGACGTCGTGTGCAAGGTGTTGTGTCCTACTCTGAAGGTTCGTGGCATACACGCATCGACATCGCCGATTGGTCCGTTCGGGCAACGTAACCGCGATGATGGTGGTGGCCGGTATCGTCGGAGCGGGATCGGGCCTTGGGGCGGTCATTCTCATCAAGTCGATCGACTACATCACGGCGGCCTTGGCTCGTCTGGGCGAGTTCATCCCGTTGCCGCAACTGTTGCCCCTTGTGGTGATTCCGGCAGCACTCCTGACATCATGGTGGCTCACCAAGACCTTTGCGCCGGAAGCAGCCGGTCACGGGGTTCCACAGATTCTCGCGGCGATCACGGCTGCAGGGGGCAATATCCGCTGGATCGTCGGTCCACTCAAGGTCATCGCTTCTGCGATCACGATTGGGGCCGGCGGCACCGCCGGGCGGGAAGGCCCGATTGCCCAGATCGGCGCGGGGCTTGGATCGTTCGTCGGTCGAAAACTTCGACTCTCCGAAGGGGATCTCATCAGCTTGGTCGCCGCGGGTGCAGGTGCCGGGATCGCTGCGACGTTCAACGCTCCCATCGCCGGGATGTTCTTCGCGATGGAGGTGATCCTTGGAAGCTTCTCGGTTCGACATTTGCACACGGTGGTCGTTGCGACGGTCGCCGGTGCGGTCGTGAGCCACAGCATTCTTGGTGAGGGGCTCACGTTCGTCGTGCGTCCGCACTCGCTCGGACATCCGACGGAGCTGCTCGCCTATGCAGCCCTCGGGGTGCTCACGGTGGCCGGTGGGCTCGTGCTGCTCTGGTCGCTGGACTTCTGGGAGGAAAAGCCGAATCTGCTGATCGGCTGGCGCCGTCCACTCCTGCTTTCCTTCGCCGTCGCCATCCCCGTGGCAGTCTTCCCCGAGATCGCCGGGACGGGGCAGGCATTCATCTCCAAGATCCTGAATGGGCAGGTGAGCATTGCATGGTGGCTCCTCGTGATTCTCGCCGTCATCAAGCCCATCGCCACGGGAGCGACCTTCGGTGCACGAGGATCCGGCGGGATCTTCATGCCGAGCCTCTTCATCGGTGCCGCACTCGGATCCAGCTTCGCCCACGTAGTCGGCTCGGTCTGGAGCATCTCGACGCTGCAGCCGGAGGCGTTTGCGCTCGTCGGCATGGCGGCGGCCTTCACCGCGGTGGCGAGAGCACCGTTGACGGCCATCCTGATCGTGTTCGAGGTCACGGGCGACTACGGGCTGGTGCTGCCGTTGATGGTTGCCGTCGCGGTCGCGATGCTCCTGGCTCCTCGCCTCTACCCCGAGAGTGCCTACACGAAACCGTTGACCAGGATGGGTATCCAGGTGACACGCGGGGGAGAGATCGATCTTCTGGATTCGGTACGGGTCGGGGAGGCCATGACCAAGAAGAACATGGTGGCACATCAAGACCTCACGCTGGCCGAGCTGCAGGGCGTCCTGGATCGCGGGAGGCACCACGGCGTTCCGGTCGTCGACGACGAGGGGCACCTGGTGGGTATCGTGACGGTCACCGACATTCTGCGGGCAGGGGGACCGTCCGATCAGGTCACCGTCCGGGAGGCGATGACTCCCAACCCGGTCACCGTGACTCCCGAGACGCCGGCATCGGAGGCACTCGAACGGATGGCTGCACTCGGTGTGGGTCGGATTCCGGTCGTCGACAGTGGGGACCCGCGACACCTCGTGGGCATGTTCCGAAGAGAGGATGCGGTCAACGCCTACCATCGGGCGAGGGGGGCCGCCGCCCGACAGGCCGCCGAGCGAGAGCATCTCCGGTTGCGGACGAGGATCGGGGCACACTTCTTCGATTTCGTCATCCCCGCCAACTCGATGGCGGTTGGACGCCAGGTCAAGGAGATCCCATGGCCCGAGGGGTGCCTCGCCGTGTCGGTCGTTCGGGAGGGAGAAGTCCTCGTCGCCCAAGGCGCAACGGTTCTCCAGGCGGGCGATCGCGTGACCTGCTTCGGGGACGATCGAATGCGTGAGAGGCTGCTGCAACGACTGCGGCCTGAAGAGCCGGACGCGAAGCCTCCCGGGGGAGGTTCCACATCCGGCTCCGAGTGAAGGCGCTCCTACCGGGCGCGGTTCAGCTCTTGTTGGGTCTCTCGCCGATCGTCACCGTGACGGTGCCGCGTTCACCTCCGCGGACGTACTCGATGGAAACCTTGTCTCCTGGGTCGGTCTGATCGATTGCATCGATGAGATCCTGCGCATTGGTGACTTGCGTGTCTCCAATCTTGACGATCACGTCGTACTTGAGGAGCCCCGCCGTGTCCGCCGGGCTGCCCGCGACGACCTGGCCGATCAGGGCACCGTCTTGCACCGAGATGTGCAGCTCCTTCGCCGCCGCCGGCGAATTGTCGATGATGCCCACACCGAGGAATGGCTCTCCGACCCCGCGTTTGAAGCGATCCAGCGCCTGCTTTGCACTGTTGATGGGAATCGCGAAGCCGACATTCTGTGCGTTGCCGGCGATGGCCGTGTTGATGCCGATGACCTCACCCGCGGCGTTCAGGAGGGGCCCTCCGGAGTTGCCCGGGTTGATGGCGGCGTCGGTCTGAATGGCGTCTTCGACAACTCCCTGCGCCGTCCGGATCTGACGGTGCAGCGCGGAGATGATGCCGAGTGACACGGTCGGTTCGGAAGCGTTGAGGGCCAGTGCATTCCCGATCGCGATTGCCGGGTCGCCGACCTCGATGGTGTTGGAGTCGCCCAGCGGCAGTGGAGTCAACCCCGTCGTGTCTTCGACTTTCAGAAGGGCAAGGTCCCGATGCGGCGCCTCCGAGACGACCTTCGCGGGGCGAGCCTTCCCATCCCTGGAAGTCACGGTGATCTTCGAAGCCCCTTTGACGACGTGGAAGTTCGTCAGGATGTGGCCTTGGTCATCGATGACCACTCCGGTACCTGCCCCCACAGGCACCTCCTGTGGGTTGCCGTAGAAGTCGGTCAAGACCTGGTCCTGTGTCACGGCAACGACTCCTCCCTCGACCTTCTTGACGAGGGGAGAGATGTCGAAGAGCCCGTACTGGCCCACGGTTGCGGTGGTCGTGGTCGTAACTTGTGCCGTTGTGGAGGTTGTCGATGTTGCAGATTCCGGAACTGCGCATCCGCTCGCGGCAACCAGCAGGAAGGCCACGGCGATGATTGATACGAGACGTTTCATGATCGCTTCCCTTATTTCGTTCAGAGGGGCAAAGGCTACGAGCATGCGAGCGCTTCGAGCCCCGAAAGGCCTGATTCTCAGCCGGTTCTACTGAGATTCTTAGCATGTCTTCACGTTGGCGGCTCGTCTCGTTCACGGACTCACGTATCTCGTATTTCGTATTTCGTATTTCGTACTTTGACAGAGGAGCGGTACAGGACCGTGGGGCGGGTGTGACGGCTCAGGCGCAGCCCTCCCGTCGCCACTGGTGCGCCGAGGCGGAGAGGCCCACGAGCGGCGACATGCGGTCGTTGAGCAGCGTGTCAGGTGTTGCTTGGCGGGGTGGGAGTCCCGAGTAGCATCCTGTCGGTGTCCGTGCCAACCATCCTGCTGCTGCTCGTCACCGGACTGGTTGCCGGCTTCATCAATACGGTTGCCGGAGGCGGGTCGGTCATCGCTCTGCCGGTGCTCGTCGAGGTCGTAGGTGCGAGCGTGGCCAACGGCACGAACCGTGTTGCCATCCTGATGCAGAACATTGTTGGCGCGGCGTCGTTTCACCGTGGTGGCAAGGTGCCATGGAAGTTCGTTGGCGTGCTCCTCGGACCGCTCATCGCGGGGGCTGCCGCCGGAGCGTGGGTGGCGACGTTGGTGCCCGCCGAGGTCATGAAGAAGATCTTCGGTCTGGTCATCATCCTGGTGGCGCTGTCGGTACTCGTCCGACCGTCACGCTGGATGCGCGAAGGTGAGTCCAAGTTGAAGGAGCCGTGGAGAAGCCTCGCTTTCTTCGGGATCGGCTTGTATGGAGGATTCGTTCAGGCCGGTGTCGGCTTTCTGCTGCTCGCCGGCCTCGTTCTCGGCGGCGGACTCGGTCTGGTTCGCGGAAACGCGGCGAAGGTGGTGGCAGTCCTCGTCTACACCCCGGTCACGTTGCTCTTGTTCGCGAGAGCCTCGCAGGTCGATCTCGGCGTGGGTCTGGTTCTTGGTGTGGGCAACATGGGCGGGGCTCTCATCGCTTCGCGCCTGGCGATCAAGAAGGGCGCGGGCTGGATCCGATGGGTGCTGGTGGTCGCCGCCGTCGCGGCAGCGACCAGGATGTTGTTCTGAACCATCCGGGCCGTGACACGGATCAGATCCTGATTCTCGTCACCTGGACGATGGCAGGAGGCGATGGTCGGCCTACTTGCGGATCCTCGATGCTCGTCGGGCCCGGATCTTTGGCGTTGTGACGTCTTCGATCGTGACGAACGCGTGCGGGTTGATCGAGCGAACGATCGACAGCACCTCCTTGGCCCGCCTGCGAGGGATGACGGTGAATGCGAGGCGAACATCGCCCTTCTTGCCTTCCGCGTTCACCACGGTCACCCCGTATCCGGCGTCTCTGAGCGCAGGGGCGACCTCCGGGGTCTCGAACGGTGTGATGACGCGCATGACACTCTTGCCCAGGGCGATCTTGCGCTCGATCGTGGAACCGAGGACGGTCCCTGCTCCGAAACCCGCCGCGAACGCCACCAGCCGCACCGGTGAGTCGAGATTGGAGAAGACGAGTCCTGCGGCGATCGCCCATGTCAGCGATTCGAAGAATCCCAAGAGGCCCGCGATCCACCGCTCACCTCGAACCACCATGACGATGCGGACGGCTCCGATGGAAACATCGATCAGGCGCAGCCCGAAGATCAGGAGGGCACCGAGGAACAAGGACATGGAGCGCAGTCTATCGCTTGGGCCGTTCTGGCTCCGTCTGCAATCATGGCGGCCTCATGAGATACCGATTCGTGCTCCTGGCAGTCGTCTTCGCCATGTTTGTCTCCGCGTGCTCGAGCGGGTCGGCGGAGACAGTGGCTGCAACGTTCCCTCCGCCGACCCGAGTGGCAGGCTGCGGCGACGTCTCCTTCATCATCCCGGCATCGTCGGACGCGACCGTCATGATGGGAAGGGTGTACATGTTTCTCAAGGAGGAGAAGCCCCAGATCGTGGGCACGCAGTTCGACGCGACCCTGCTCCAGATCACCAGAAAGGGCGGGTTCGATTTGATCACCGTGCAGTTCAGCGGGGACCTCGGGCTGATGCTCTTCGTTCAGGAGCCCGGCGGCGTGTTGCACATCGGCTGGGAGGGGCTCGCCCCGAGTCAGGAGGAACTCCGCGCACATCTGGCCGCGACCTATCCGAACCTTCCTCCCGACCTGATCCAGTGCCATGATCTGAGCTACTTCATCGCCGGGTAACACCTGGCCGGTATCTGCTTGCTTCGTAGTTCGCACTTCGTGGTGCGACGCGGCGGCGATGCAGGACCGCGGGGCGCGTGTGGCCCGTCGGGCATCTTCATATCGACCTTCCTGATAGGGTGCGCACCGAAGGAGGGTGCGGACATGGCGGTCCCCAAGCCGAGTTTTACCGTCGGGATCGAAGAGGAGTACATGCTCGTCGATCTCGAAAGCCGGGACCTCGTGAAAGACCCGCCACCATCGATGATGGCCGAGTGCAAAGCGCTCATGCGGGGCCAGGTCTCTCCCGAGTTCCTCAGGGGCCAGATCGAAGTGGGCACCCGTGTCAGTCGTACGGTCGGGGAGGCGCGTCGAGATCTCGCCCGTCTTCGCAGAGTGGTGTCCGACGTCGCTCTTCGCCACGGCATGGCGCCGATCGCCGCGTCGACGCATCCGTTCGCCAAGTGGGGAGAGCTGCTGGTCACCGACAAGGCTCGCTACCAGATCCTCCTGAAGGAGCTGGAGACCGTCGGTCGGCGGCTCGTGATCTCCGGCATGCATGTTCACGTTGGAATCGACGACGACGACCTGCGAATCGACCTCATGAGCCAGTTCTCGTACTTTCTGTCGCATCTGTTGGCTCTGAGCACGTCGTCGCCGTTCTGGCATGGGAGCGACACCGGCCTGAAGAGCTACCGATCTTCGGTGTTCAAGTCGCTGCCCCGAACAGGGATTCCCGTCAACTTCACGAGTTGGGGCGAGTACCAGCGTCATGTCGACGTGCTCGTCGGCGCGGGACTCATTACGGATGCCACGAAACTGTGGTGGGACATTCGTCCGAGCGTTCGGTATCCGACGCTCGAGATGCGGGCCACCGACATCTGCACCCGTCTGGACGACGGCATGGCGCTGGCAGCTCTGACGGTGTCGCTGATGCACATGCTCTATCGGCTTCGCAGCGGCAACAAGCGGTGGCGCACCTATGCGCGCATGCTGCTCGAAGAGAACATGTGGAGAGCACAGCGCTACGGGATCCACGCGCCCCTGATGGACTTCGGCCAGGGCATTCTCGTTCCGATTCCCGATCTCGTCGACGAAATGATCGAGATGGTCGAGGAGGACGCGCAGTTACTCGGCTGCCGGGACGAGCTGCTCGGCCTGAGAGAGATTCTCGTGCGCGGGACGAGTGCCGACCGTCAGATCGCCACCTATGAGGCCGCGCTCGCGGGAGGAGCGCAAGAGTCGGAAGCCCTCCAGGCGGTCGTCGATTTCCTCATCAGAGAGACGGTGACGGGTCTTTAGGCGAGCTGGGCTCGCAAGCTCGCCATCTTCGGTATCCGATATTCGGTACCGGGGCGCTGCATCGCCAGGAGATCGCGGGGCGCGATGTGGGCTCGCGGGCTCGCTGTAGTCGGCCATCGACGTCCGGCCGCCGGGGTCGCGATCACACTCCTGTCGAAAACACAGAAGCTTGCGACTGGCGCTCACACCCGCCGACCTACGCTACGCACCAGGCCTACTCGGCAGCCGCCCGGCCGGTCGCTGCGCGCTGCTTCTCCTTGCTTACCGCATCCAACACTGCGATTGCCGTGAGGTTCACGATATCGCCGACCTCTGCATCACGCTGCAGCACATGCACCGACTTCGAGAGCCCGGTGAGGATCGGTCCGATCACCTGGGCACCACCCAGTGTCGAGAGCAGCTGGTAGGTGGCGTTGCCCGCCGCCAAGTTCGGGAACACCAGCACGTTCGCTCTCACGCCGAGACGGTTGAACGAGTGCTGGCGGGCGAGCAACGCCGCATCCACGGCAGTGCGCGCGTGCATCTCCCCATCGACCGGCAGCTCTGGTCGGCGGTTCCAGCAGATCTGGACTGCCTCGCGAACCCTTTCCGGTTCCTCCCCGGAAGCAGAGCCGAAGTTGCTGTACGAGAGCAGAGCGACCCGAGGATCGGTGTCGAACGTCTCGCTGACGAAATCGGCGGTTGAGATCGCGATCTCCGCCAGCTGATCGGCAGTCGGCAGGATATTCACCGCGCAATCGGCGAGGAAGTACGGCTGACCCTTGACGAGCACCGCATAGATGGCCGAGACGATCGACCGCCCCTCCTGGAGCGGCAGCACCTGCAGGGCCGGACGAACGGTCGTGGGGTAGTACGTCGTGAGCCCGCCCAGCTCTGCATCGGCGTCGCCTTGCTGCAGCATCATGGCGGCATACACATTGGGATCGAGGATCGCCCTGTGGGCGTCTGCAGGAGCCATCCCCTTGCGGCCGCGCAGTCGGTACAGCTCCTCTGCATAGCGGGCGCACGTTTCCGGCTCTTCTTGCGGATCGAAGATCTGGATGCCGTCCAGCGATATGTCCTTGGCGGCGGCGGCCGACCTGATCTCCTCGACGTTCCCAAGGAGCACGGGAGTGGCGATTTCCTCGTCGAGGACGCGTCTCGCGGCCCTGATGATTCGAATGTCGGCACCGAGGGGGTAAACGACTCGTTTCGGGTGGGCCTGCGCCTTTGTCGTGACCGTGTGTGTCAACCCGTACGACGCCTGGAACCGGGACCGTAGCTGTTCCCGGTATTTGTCGATGTCCGCGAAGGGTTTGCGCGCCAGCCCTTCCTCGATCGCTGCCTGGGCGACGGTAGGCGCGACATGCCACAGCACCCTGGGGTCGAACGGCTTCGGGATGATGTAGTCCTCTCCGAAGGCCAGGTGGTCGATGTTGTAGGCCTTGAGTACCGATTCTGCGACCGGCTCCCTGGCCAGGTCGGCGAGGGCGTGAGAGGCGGCGACTTTCATCTTCTCGCTGATGCCGGTTGCCCTCACGTCGAGAGCTCCGCGGAAGATGAACGGAAAGCCGAGGACATTGTTCACCTGGTTCGGGTAGTCACTGCGACCTGTCGCGACGATCGCGTCCGGTCTCGCTTCGCGCGCGTCCTCATAGCGGATCTCCGGGTCGGGATTGGCAAGCGCAAAGATGATCGGGCGGTCCGCCATCGTCATCACCATCTCTTTGGTGACCACGTCTGCAACCGAGACGCCGACGAAGCAGTCGGCCCCGTCGAGCGCGTCGGCGAGCGTTCGTCTGTCGGTCGGACGGCTGAACTCGGCTTTGTGACCGGTCATACCTTCGGTTCGTCCCTCGTAGATGACACCTCGAGAGTCGCACATGAGGATGTTCTCCGGTCGAACACCGAGCCGTTCGAAGAATCTCGCAACGGCGATACCGGCAGCTCCCGCGCCGTTGAAGACGACCTTCGTCTCCTCGATCTTGCGCCCGGTGAGGTCCAGAGCGTTGAGGAACCCTGCCCCGGCGATGATCGCCGTCCCGTGCTGGTCATCGTGGAACACGGGGATGTCGAGCCGTTCTTTGAGGGTGTCTTCGATCAGGAAGCACTCGGGAGCCTTGATGTCCTCGAGGTTGATTCCGCCGACGGTCGGTTCCAGGAGCTCACAGAAGCGGATGATGTCCTGCGGGTCCAGGCTGTTGACCTCCAAGTCGAACACATCGATGTCGGCGAACCGTTTGAAGAGAACAGCTTTGCCTTCCATGACGGGTTTGCCTGCCAGGGGACCGATGTTCCCGAGACCGAGGACGGCAGTTCCGTTGCTGACGACGGCCACGAGATTGCCTTTGTTCGTGTACTCGAAAACGTCATCGGGCTTCTTGGCAATCTCGAGACATGGCTCGGCAACCCCGGGCGTATAGGCCAGGCCCAAGTCGCTTTGTGTGGCCGTCGGCTTGGTCGGGCGTACTTCGATCTTTCCCGGACGACCTTTCGAGTGGTACTCGAGCGCTTCGCTGAAGTGCTTACCTTCCGCCATGACAGGGCCTCCTCGCGCTTATGGCTGGAAGCCTACTGCGGACCGGAGGCGGTCCGCTTCAACGGGCAACACGCAGCGAACAGACGACAGCCGGCGGCCGGCGGCACCGCGCCCGGCCCGCGAGAGAACGGCACGCGTACGATATCCGGGCAGGAGGGTCGTTCCTCGGATAGCCTGACGGGATGAGCAGCATCGACTTCCGACAAGGGTTCCTCTGGGGGACGGCAACTGCGGCGCACCAAGTCGAAGGTGGCAACTGGAACAACGACTGGTGGGCGTGGGAGCACGATCCGGCCTCGCCGTGTGTTGAGCCGTCCGGTGACGCCGTCGATCACTATCACCGGTACCGCGAAGATCTGGGCCTCCTGGCAGACCTCGGATTCAACACCTACCGGTTCTCTCTCGAATGGAGCCGGCTGGAACCCGAAGACGGCGAGTTCTCACTCGCCGCACTCAACCACTACCGGAGGGTCATCGAGGCGTGCCGTGACGTCGGCCTGTTGCCGGTGGTCACGTTCCATCACTTCACGACGCCCCGGTGGGTCGCGACGCGAGGGGGCTGGGGCGCCCCCGACACGGCCGACCTGTTCGCCCGCTTCGCGGGTTGGTCGGCGGAGGGCCTCTCCGACCTGCTGTCGATCGCCTGCACCATCAATGAGCCGAACATCGTTGCGACGATGGGCTTCCTCACGGGGGTGTTCCCTCCGGGTCTTCAAGATCCCGGTGCCCGTGAGCGTGCGAACGGTGTGCTCATCGATGCCCACCACAAGGCGGCGGCTGCGATCCGTCGGGCTGCGCCCGCCTGCCGCGTCGGGCTTACCCTCGCGATGTCGGAGTGGACACCGGTCGACGGTGGCGAGGAGACCCTCGACGAGCTGAGGCGTCCGATGGAGGACGTGTTCCTCGAAGCAACGCGCGCCGACGATTTCGTCGGAGTGCAGACGTATTCCCGCCACCGGGTTTCACCGGCAGGCTACCTTGGGCCAGACCCGGACGCGGAGCTGACGCTCATGGGATACGAGTTCCGTCCTCAGGCACTGGAGGCAACGATTCGAAGAGCGGCGGGAATGACCGGGCTCGACGTGTTCGTCACCGAGAACGGCATCGCGACAACCGACGACCGGCGTCGAATCGAGTTCGTTCGACGGGCCCTCGAGGGTGTTCACCGGTGCATCGAAGACGGGATCGAAGTGCTCGGATACACGTATTGGAGCGCCCTCGACAACTTCGAATGGGTGCTGGGGTACGGACCGACGTTCGGGCTCATCGCGGTCGATCGTGAAACCCAGCAACGGTCCGTCAAACCGAGCGCGCGATGGCTCGGGAGGATCGCGCAGGCAAACGCGCTCGACTGAATACCGATAGCGCCGCCTCGGCCCGTACCATCACGGGCATGGATGCCTGTACCCTCGGCGACGAGTTGCTCGACGAACTTCTCGAACTGTCCCCGATTGCCTGTACATACGCCGGTATCGGCGGAAGAGACCATTTGTGGGACGACTTGAGTCCGGGTGGCATGGCCTGTCGTAGGGAACTGTTCGAACGTTACCGGGACGCCTTCTCCGCGTTGCCGCAGAGCGAAGACCGATGGCAGCGGCTCGCAGCGCGAGTCGCGGCGGCGTTCATCGCCGAGCAGATCGACCGACTCGCCGCCGAAGAGCACCTTCGAGACCTCAACAACATCGCTTCGCCGTTTCAGGATCTGCGGCAGGTCTTCGACATCATGGACAAGAGCACCGGCGAAGGCTGGGACAACATCGCTGCGAGACTTCGGACGATCGGTGTTCCACTCTCCGGATACCGGGCCTGCCTCGAGGAAGGGATGGAGAGGGGTATGCCGGTGGCGAGGCGCCAGGTCGACGCGGTGCTCATCCAGGCCAGGGCGTTGGCCGGAGAGGAATCCCCGTTCAGACGGCTCACCGACGATCTCGCCGAATCACCCGCGGCGACACCCGAACGGATCGCAGCGCTCCGTGAGGCGGTTGACGAGGCGACGGGAGCGGTTTCAGACTTCGCCGCGTACCTCGCAGCGACCTACATGCCGGCCTCCGCGACTATCGACGCCGTGGGCGAAGACCGCTACGTGCGAGCCGCGCGCCGGTACCTCGGCACGACCATCGATCCCCGCGACACGTACGCGTGGGGTTGGAGCGAGGTCCACAGACTCCGAAAGGAAATGATCGAGACGGCCGCGAAGATCGACGCCGACGGAACGCTCGATGGCGTCATCGAGACGCTGAGGACCGACCCGGGCCACTGCGCCCAGAGCCCCGACGAGTTCATCTCGTTCATCGAAGACCGGTTGGGTAAGGCTGTCGCCGACCTCGACGGGCGTGTCTTCGATATTCCTGATCCTGTCAAGCGAGTCGATGTCAAGATTGCGCCTCCCGGCGGTGCGCTCGGCGCCTACTACCTGGAGCCGAGCGAGGACTTCTCACGGCCGGGCAGCGTCTGGTGGTCGACGGGAGGCAAGCAGGTGCTTCCCCTGTGGGATGAGGTCAGCACCGCCTATCACGAAGGATTCCCGGGTCACCATCTCCAGGTTGGTGTGACGCTCTCCCTCGCAGATCACCTGAGTCGTCTGCACCGGCTACTGATCTGGTATCCGGGTTACGGAGAAGGCTGGGCTCTCTACGCAGAGTTGCTCATGCACGAACTCGGGTACCTGGACGAGCCCGAGTACGTGCTCGGGATGCTGGCGGCGCAGATGCTGCGTGCCTGCCGGGTGGTGATCGACATCGGTTCGCATCTCGATCTGACCATTCCCGACGAAGCCGTCTTCCACCCCGGCGAGCGGTGGACGTTCGAGTTGGCGGTGGAGATGCTCACCGATTTCGCCTACCTGGCTCGTGACTACGCGGAGTCCGAAGTAACGAGGTATCTCGGATGGCCGGGACAGGCCATCGCCTACAAGGTGGGGGAGCGGCTGATTCTCGATCTCCGGGAGCGACTCAGGCGCAGGATGGGCGACGCGTTCGACATCAAGGACTTTCACAATCGAGTGCTGGGCTCAGGTCCGGTCGGGCTCGATTTGCTACGCGAGATCGTCCTGGAGGAGGACGGCAGCCCCGTGAGCGGGGTTCGCCCGGGGACTCCTATCGGCACGCTTTCGACAGCACCGGGTACGGGTTCACGGCATCCCCGTTGTCGGGATGGATCTCGAAATGGACATGCGGCCGTGAGCCGATTGCGTTGCCGCTGTCGCCCACGTAGCCGATGGTCTGGCCTGCAGTGACGGCGCCCTTGGCCCCGAAGCGGTCGAGATGGCTCGCGATGTACAGGGTGCCGTCGTTCCCCATGAGGTTGACCTGGAATCCACCGATCGATCCGGTCACCTGCCGGACGACGCCACCGACAGGGGCCCGCACGGGCGTTCCCCGGGAAGCAAACATGTCGTTCCCCGTGTGGAAACGGCCTCCGGACCTCGGGAAACCCCAGTCGTTGAAGAACGTTGCTTCCGGGACCGGGCAGAGCCAAGCACCTTCGGTCACCATGAGCACCGTGCCGGCCGTGATCAGATTCGGGTCCTTGATCCCGTTCGCGTCCGCGAGCCGATTCACCGACGTCGCGAAACGTGCGGCGATCGCGCTCAGGGTGTCTCCGCGCCGAACCGTGTAGGTCTGCGGCTGCTGGATCTCGGGATCGAACACGGCCGTGTCGGATCCGACCTGGAGTCTGGTTCCGACGTAGATGATGTTCGGGTCGGTGATGCCGTTGGCTTTGGCCAGCTGTCCGACCGTGATGCCAAGCCGTTTCGCGATGCCTTCCAGCGTGTCTCCCGCCTGCACGATGTAGCTTTTCTTGTTCGGGATGATCAGCACCTGGCCGACAGAGATCAGGTTCGGATTCTTGATGTGGTTGGCTTTGACGAGTGCCTGCACGGTCGTGTCGTTCTTCGCGGCGATTCTCGACAGCGAGTCTCCTGAACGCACGACATAGGTCGCCGCGGTAGCGGCCACGGCAAGCACCATGATCGCGAGTGCCCCGATGACTCGTAGGTTCTTTCTCATTGTTTCAGGCTTCGGCGGTTCCCTGGGCTCTCTTGAGGCTTACGCCGCTTCTGAGTTGTCCACACGCTGCATCGATACTCTTGCCACGGTTCTTGCGTTTTGTGGTGTTGACACCTGCTGCCGTCAAGCGGGTGACGAACTCGTCGATGCGGGAGGAAGGGAGCATCGGTGACAGGGGCGTGGGGTTGAGCGAGATCACGTTGACGTGGGCTCGCAGCCTTCGAGCGATGGCGGCAAGCCCGGCGGCCTGTTCATCGCTGTCGTTGACTCCTTCGATGAGCGTCCACTCGATCGAGATGCGGCGATGTTTCTTCGCGAAGTACGCCAACGCGGCGGCTTCGACGGCCGCGAGCGGGTACCGGGAGTTGATGGGGACCAGTGAGGTACGGAGTTCGTCGTCGGCGGCGTGGAGACTGATTGCGAGGTTGATGGGCCAAGGCTCTTCGGTGAGCCGGGCCATTCCCGGAACGATGCCCACGGTGGATACGGTGAGCGACCGGGCCGACATCTCCATCTCCTCGATGATCCGGCGGATCGCCTCGCGAACCTGCTCGTAGTTGGCGAGGGGCTCTCCCATTCCCATGAAGACGACGTTCGTGAGCCGGTTGGGGACGTCCGGCATGCCGGAGCTTCGAAGGTGGGCTCGGGCAAACGCCACCTGGGCAACGATCTCGCCGGCTTCGAGATGGCGTTCGAAGCCGAACTGGCCGGTGGCACAGAAGGTGCAGCCGAGCGCGCAGCCTGCCTGAGAGGAGATACAGACCGTCGCCCTGTCTTCGTAGCCGATCAGTACCGTCTCTATCGCCGCACCGTCCGGCGCCCTGAACAGCCACTTGACCGTTCGTCCGCCGTCGGCCGATTGTGCCACCTCCACGGTGAACGGCCACAACTCGAGGGTCGTCCTGACGTCGGTGGGCAGATTGGTCATGTCCTGTACGTCGAGAACCGGCGTCTTGTACAGCCAACGTCGGAGTTGATCGATCCGGTACGAAGGCTGGCCTGGGAGCAGGTCGGCGAGGTCGTCGGGATGGGTCAGATACGGCACCGATTCATGGTAGGGGTTTGGGAACCTAGACTCGCCGCCATGCACCGGCTTCCATCATTGCGCGGGTTGTCCTGGGGGAGGGACGACGATCCGATGAGCGCCGTGGACCTGACCAGCATGTGGGTCGCCATCACGCTCGGAGTCCCTGTCGCCGTGGTTGGGTTCGAACTGATGGTCGGCCCGGGACTGGGTGGGCTTGGCATGTCGGCCACACAGCTCCTGTTGGCGGTCCCGCTCGGCGTCGTGGCTGCCGTCGGTTTGCTGTGGGCGTCCGCCCGGCCGGGCGCTGCCTATGGTGAGGGTGCGGTCCTCATGCTCAAGCCCGCGCTCGGTACGTTTGGGAGTTGGGCGTATCTCCCCTTCCATGCGGCACTGATGATCGTGCTGGCCGCGCTCGAACTGCGAGTGGTTGGCGTTGTGCTCGGTGCCGGCTTTACCGCGTTGGGTCTCCCGATGGGGGTCAACGTCGGAATCGTGATCTCGGCAGTTTTCGTGTTCGGGCTTGGAGCGCTCGGAACCCGAGCGCTGCGATGGTGGGTTCGCAGGGTTGCCTTTTGGGGTGGGCTCGGCTCGGCACTGTGGGTGGTGTGGAGGCTCGCCTCGGATGTGGACATGACCAGTATCCGGCTACAGACGCCGTCTCCTTGGTTCTGGCTCGGTGTGGACATGATCCTCGGGCTTGCGGTGCTGTTCTTCCCTCTCGTCGTCGACACGGTACGCAACATGCCCGATGAGAGCACCGCATCCGCGAGCGTGGGAGCGGGGTTTGGAGTTGCAGCATTGCTCATTCTGATGGCAGGAGGACTCGCAGCCGCCGCGGTGCCAGGGGTGGTCGATCCCGGTCTGGTGATCGTCAGGTTCGGAGGACCCGCTCTGGGTGTGGTCGGAGGACTCGTCCTGCTGGTCTGGACGGTCGGGGGTGAAGCTGATCAACCGGCCTTGTTTCTCGTGATGCCGACGCAGGCATTGCAATCGCTCGGTCTTCGCATTCCTCGATGGGTCGGGGTGACCTTGGGCTCCGTCGTTGCAGCAATCGTGGCCATCCTGGCAGACACACGAGACCTGTTCGGTGTGATCAGTTTCTTCATCAGTATCCTCACTCCGATTCTCGGCGTGTTTCTGGCCGACTACTTCGTGGTCCGGCGACGCGCGTACCTCTCCCGCGATCTGTATGGGACTCGTGGGGCCTATCGCGGTGTCAACGTTGTTGCAGTGACGGCGATCTTTCTCGGATTCCTCGTCTTCCAGTGGGTGAGTCCGGTTGGTGCGCTCTGGTGGATCGACGATGTCCTCTCGGTGCTTCCGGGAGCACCACTGGCCCAGATCGGTATTCCGGCGGTGACGGCTTCCCTCCTGACCGCCTTTCTCACGTACGGGGTTCTCGGTCGCTTGACCATCAGGCAGTCCGCGTACGTCTCCAAGATGCGGATCTAGCGCCTGCCGGCCCCGCTGTTCTGCGAACCCTGGGCTCAGGGGGGTCGCCACGATCCCCCTGAGCCCAGGGTTCGGGGGAACGGGGAGGTCGCGCCACGAGATGTGTGCCGCTCTCGCCGGCGAGGACCTCTCAGGTTGCAGTCGAGTGTTGTCCCGCTTCCGCAATCCAACCTTCGACACGTGATTGCGGTGTGTCGAGCTGCTCCGCCAGCACGGCAGGGTCGGCTTTCGCAAGAGCTTGCAGTGTCGTGATCCCCTGTTGCTGGAGCCGGGATGCGAAAACGTCGCCGATTCCTTTGATGGCGGTGAGATCATCGGCCTCGGGGGCAGGATCGACGCGGAACGTCGGGGGTTCGGGTTCGCGAGGGAGCGCGAGTGAAATCAGACGGTCCCGCATGAGCCAAACGGCTGCCCCCAGACCGGCGAGGAAACCGGTCAGCTTCATCAGTCGCTTCATGCGGTAGAGCTTACCCGGTTCTTGGGATCTGATACGGGGACACGGAAGGGCCGTTGGCTTCCGGCCAGTTGGAGCGCTCCTCGCGATGGGAAGGTCTGACGGCCGGCCGGTTGTCGGTTACTTGTCACCTTTGTAACAGGTCCAGTGGGACCATCCGCCTGCGTAGTACTTGAGCCACGCGGCAACGGCGGTGTTGGCGTACGGATCGAAGATGTCGGCCCCGTCCCAGCCGGCCGCCGTGGCGCGTTCGGTCCAGTAGCGAGGGAGCTGCTGAAACAAGCCGGACGCCTTGGAGGAACCGTTCACGGCGGTCGGATCCAGTGACGATTCGCACTTCGCAATGGCGAAGGCCGTATCGACGTCTTGCGGCTTGAAGAACAAAGCGATGATGCTCCGGGCCTCCTCGGACGACAGGGGCTTTCTGGTCTCGACGGAGGCGGCACGTGCCGGCGGTGACGTCGCCGCGACGGGAGGCACGGTGGTCGGCGTCGGTGGCGGAGGGGTCACGTACCGCTGGGCTCTAAGCGAGTCCAGCAGCTCGTTTTCTTGCGAATCCGGCGGGGGGACCTCTTGAGCAGCCGTCGATCGCATCCCGGCGGCAAGGGCGCGCGCCAGCACCTGGCCTGTTGCCGATCCGCGGACGGGCAAGGTCGTGGTAGTCGTGGTGGTTGACTCGGGCGCCTGCTGCGGGGAGAAAGCAGCAAAGCCGGCCACTGCCAGCGTTGCCACCATCATCCACAACACGACCGCCACGAGACGTGGCACACGCATCGGTAATACTCTGCCTCTCAGCGCTAGGGGCCCAACGCAGGCCCGGAGAGAAAGGCTAGGAGGATCGGGTGCGTACGTGCAACCCGGATCCGACCATAAACTGGCAGGGCTGTGTCCGTCGGGGGAGAGGCGGTACGATCGTCGTTCGTGAAGGTCGACTTCTATGCGCCCCCCTGTGGAGCTCGCGAGACGGCACGTCTCGCAGAGTCGGCCGCCTCCGTCGGCTTCGATGGCTTCTTCGTGTCGGAGACGAGCCACGATCCGTTCGTGTTGCTCGCAGCGGCGTCACAGACGGCCACGGGATCCCTCGACTTCGGGACCGCCGTCGCCGTGGCGTTTCCCCGATCCCCGATGGTGATGGCGATGGCGTCGTGGGATCTGGCGAGAGAATCGAAGTTCATGCTCGGGCTTGGAACCCAGGTCTCCGCGCACATCAGGGGACGCTTCTCGATGGAGTGGGGTGCTCCCGTGGAGCGGATGCGGGACTATGTGGCAGCCCTTCGGGCGATCTGGGCCGTGTGGCAGGGCGGGGGAAAGCTCAACTACCGAGGTGAGTTCTACCGGTTCACGTTGATGACCCCTTTCTTCGACCCCGGCCCGATCACCGATCCGATCATTCCGGTGTGGCTGGCCGGAGTAGGGCCTCGGTCGACGAGGCTTGCCGGCGAGATTGCCGATGGATTCCACGCACATCCATTTCACACGGTCCGCTATCTCGATGAGGTCGTGGCTCCGGAACTGGCCGGCGGACAGGAGGCCGCGATGCGGGATCCGGGCACCGTGGCCGTGAGCGCGAGTGTGCTGGTCGCAACGGGGCGCACCGCGGAGGAGGTAACCGAGGCGGCGAAGAAGACGAAAGCGCAGATCGCCTTCTACGCGTCGACGCCTGCCTATCGCAGGGTGCTCGAACTGCACGGGTGGGACGTCGGGCCCGAGCTCTCGGCGATGAGCCGCCGCGGGCAATGGGATACGATGGGGGACCTCGTGAGCGATGCGATGCTGGATGAGGTGGCCGTCGTAGCTCCGGTGCCGGAACTCGGGTGTCGTCTTCGCGAACGGTACGGAGGGAGGCTCGACCGTATCGGCGTCTACCCGTCCGTTTCTTTGCGTGACGCCGAGTGGCGACTCGTGATCGCCGGGATCCGCGGATAGCGTTTCCGGGTCCGGGTGAGCCCGACAGAATCGGGCACTTCGAGCGGGCGAGGCCGACGACGGAGTTTGGAGAAGTGTGCCGGGCCGCGGTGGGGTGTCGGCGAGCCTGCCTCAGATCTCGACCTGCATCCCGATCTCGAGGCACTGGTCGGTCGGCAGATGGAAGAAGCGGGCGGCGCTGGTGGCATTGCGGGACATGAGGGCAAAGAGCCGCTCACGCCACATGGCCATCCCTTCGCGCTCGGTCGCCAGGATGGTTTCGCGGCCGAGCACGTAGGTGGTGTGTTCAGGTCGGATACCGAACCCGGGGTGCACGATATTGGCGAGATCCCTCGGCACGTTCGGCTCTTCCATGAACCCGTACGAGAGAGTTACCTGGAAGAAGCCGTCGCCCAGGTCCCACACGTTCGCTCGCCGGGCGGGGGTGACGCGAGGCACGTCGCTCGTCGTAATGGACAGGATCACCACCGTCTCGTGGAGCACTTCGTTGTGACGGAAATTGAGCAGCATTGCCGGTGGGGTGGCTCCGGGTCTCGAGGAGAGGTAGACGGCAGTACCGGGAACCCGGGTGGGTGGGTGCGTTGCGATCGAAGCGATGAAACGTTCGATCGGCAGTTCTCCGTGACGGAGACGGGCCGCGAGGATCTCCCGTCCCCGTTTCCACGTCGTCATGATCGCGAACACGGCGACTCCGATCACGAGCGGGAACCAACCGCCGTCCGGGACTTTGAAGAGGTTGGCGCCGAAGTAGGAGAGGTCGATGATCAAGAAGGCGGCAGAGAGGGACACGGCCACCGGCTTCGACCATTTCCAGCGCTCCCTGGTGACGACGAAGAAGAGCATGGTCGTGATGACCATGGTGGTGGCGACTGCGACACCGTACGCGGCAGCGAGCCCGCTCGACGATCGAAACCCGAGCACGAGGCCGACACAGGCGACCATCAGCGTCCAGTTGATGGCGGGGATGTAGATCTGTCCGGCTTCCGTCTCCGAGGTGTGCAGGATGCGGACCCGGGAGAGGTAGCCGAGCTGGACCGCCTGCATCGTCAGCGAGAACGCTCCCGAGATCAACGCCTGCGAGGCGATGATCGTCGCAGCCGTCGCGAGGACCAGGAGCGGCCACAGCGCCCACGCGGGTGCCATACGGTAGAAGGGGCTGTCTATCGCCGTGGGATCTGCGATGAGTAGGGCGCCTTGGCCGAAGTAGTTGAGCACCAGCGAGGGGAGGACGAGCCCGAACCACGCGAGCTGGATCGGTCGTTTTCCGAAGTGCCCCATATCCGCGTAGAGCGCTTCGCTTCCCGTGACGACGAGAAAGATCGACCCGAGGGCGAGAAACCCTTCCAGCTTGTTGTTGAGGAAGAACCTGGCTGCGTGCACGGGGCTGAGGGCGGCGAGCACGCTGGGATTCTGGGCGATGTGCACGATCCCGAGGAGCGCGAGTGTGGAGAACCAGAGGATCATGACCGGCCCGAACACCGAGCCGACGGTTCCTGTCCCGTGCCGCTGGATCATGAACAGCGCGATGAGAATGCCGATGGCGATCGGGATGACGTACGGCTTGAGCTGTGGAGTTGCCACTCCGAGGCCTTCGACGGCGCTGAGCACGGAGATGGCCGGTGTGATCATGCCGTCCCCGTAGAGCAGCGCGGTTCCAAACAGCCCGATGAGGATCAGCACCCGGCGACTGTGTCGCAGATTCCGCTGATGCCGGGGAACGATCAGTGCGGTGAGGGCGAGGATGCCTCCCTCACCGTTGTTCTCGGCGCGCATGACGAACGCAAGGTACTTGAGGGAGATCACGATCATCAGCGACCAGAAGATCAGTGAGAGGACACCAAGGATGTTCTCCCTGCCGACCGAGATTCCCGCGTGTGCCACGAAGGATTCACGCATCGCGTAGAGGGGGCTGGTTCCGATGTCGCCGTAGACGACTCCGAGTGCCGCGAGCGAGAGCATCGCCACATAGCGGGGCGTCTGCGGCTTGTCGTGCTCGTTCGTGGACGTGGTCTTGCCGCTCATCGGCTGCGGATGCTACCTGCAGGCGCCGGCCGGCTCTTCCACACGCGACCTGCGGCGGCGCGAAGGACATACGGGACGATGCAGAGAAGACTGCTCCGTACCGACTGCCGAGCACCGTGAGCCCGGGAGAGCTCAGTTCCGAAAGATTCCCAGATCTGCCGAACGTTGCAGATCGAGTGGAAGGTGGCCGACGTCGTTGAAGGCGATGAGGTGCGGCCTTGGTGCCCGGATGACGGTGATCGAACCGTTCCATGGCAGCACCAGCGGGACCTGATACAGGTTGCCTCTCGGACGCAGGCCGCATGCCCACGATGCCAGCGCCAGAGTGGGACCTCCGTGAGCTGCGAGTACAACGAGACTCCGGTCCGAGGACTCTGCGGCAATGGAGCGCAGCGCATCCACGACTCTGCGGCGCACGTCGGCCCAGGTTTCGCCGTTTGGCCGGGGCACGTCTTCGCCGCTCGTGTAGCGAGCCCACAGCTCCGGCCATCGTTCTGCAATCTCGGAGGCGAGGAGCCCTCTCCAGTCTCCATTGTCGATCTCGCGAAACCGTGGATCCTGGTCGATCGTCAGGCCGAGTTTGGTCGCCGCGGGCAGAACCGTGTCGACGGCGCGGCACAGATCGCTGGAGACGATCCTGTCGATGGGCATGTGTGCCAGACGCGCCGAGACGGCCTCGGCCTGGCGTCGTCCGACGGCCGAGAGCGGGACGTCTGACTGGCCGATGAATCGATGGTCACGATTGCCCTCCGCCTCTCCATGCCGGACGATGAGAAAGGTGGCCACTGTTCAGCGCACCGCAGCCCGCGCCGTGGCAGCCCTCGGATCTGCAGCCGCGCTGCGCAGACCGTCTTCCGCGACCTGGATGATCGACACCGGCCCCCAGCCGCGTTCGTAATCCGCCACCCGGCCGACCGTGTGTCCGCGTCGCTCCAGTTCGTCGATCAAGGCATCCGGCGTTCGCCCCTCGACGTGGAGCCGGGATGACGTCCCCGGGCTCGCGTCGTCGAGTACCCACCGCGGGCTTTCCTGCGCCTGTCGGGGATTCATCTGCGTGTGGAAGAGTGCGGTCGCCATCTGGAGGAGGAGTTGGGGCTGGTAGTGGCCTCCTCGAGTGCCGAGTACCGTGTCGAGCCGGCCGTTGCGGGTCCAGAGGGTCGGAGAAAGCGTGTGGAGCGGCCGTCGGCCGGGGGTG
Organism: Actinomycetota bacterium; assembly: GCA_013152275.1. Taxonomy (NCBI): domain Bacteria; kingdom Bacillati; phylum Actinomycetota; species Actinomycetota bacterium. The sequence goes on from JAADGS010000065.1 coordinate 33,427, forward strand.
AGCTCGTTGGAATGTCCGGGAATCAGATTGAAACCGGCACCACGGTTGTGGAGGAAGAAACCCGCTCCCGACGCCACGATGCCCGATCCGATCCCCGTGTAATTGGACTGGATGAGCGAGACGGCCATGTCGTCGCGATCGACGAAGCCCAGGTACGCGGTCCCGCCCTGCGCCGGCCCTGGTTGTGGCCAGGCACCCGCTCGGTTTCGGTCGATGGCGCGGACGCGTTCTCGAAGTCGATCCGGCGCCACGAGGCGATCGGGGGCGAGAGGTATCCGGTACGGGTCGGCAACCAGATCGTCACGTTCCCATGCGACCGAGCGGTATGCCTCGACCTGGAGGTGAACGTACTCGCCGTCGATTCGGTCGGTCGGTGCGTCCAACTGGGAGAAGATCCAGGCCGATGCGAGGGTGAGGTAGCCCTGTGAATTCGGAGGCGTCGTCCAACCGATTCTTCCGAAGACTTCGATAGAGACGGGGTCGACCCACTCGGCCTGCTTTGCGGCGAGGTCCTCTGCAGTGATCTGGCCGTGCACCGCGTCGCTGATGGCTTTGCCGGCGGAGCCCTCGTAGAAGGCCTCCCTTCCCCCGTCGGCGATCTCTCGAAGCGTGTGTGCCAGATCCCGGCGAACCAGGCGGATTCCGGGTGTCGGTGGGTTTGTCGTGAACAACTCCGGAGCAGCAGGTTCGAGTTGTGCGCTGCGCCTCGTCAGGGCGCCTGCAAGCTCGGCCGACATGGCAAAACCGTCTTGCGCGTACCGGATGGCGGGAGAGAGCACCTCTGCGAGCGGCATCGATCCGAAGCGGGCGAGAAGAGCGATCCAGCCGTCCACGCATCCCGGAACGGTCACGGATGCGGGGTGATCGAAGGGGATGGAGGTGAGACCGGAGCGGCGCAGCGCAGCAGGGTCGACACCCGACCCTGCCCGCCCCGACGCGTTCAGCGTTGCCGGGGTAGCGTCGTCGGGCCGGTGGACGAGGGCAAACAGGTCCCCCCCGATCCCGCAGGTCTCGGGCGCAACGACGCCCTGGACGGCATTGGCTGCGACGGACGCGTCCACGGCATTGCCGCCGAGCACGTAGATTTCCATCGCCGCGAGCGTGGCGAGTTCATGCGGTGTGACGGCCACATCGCCGAAGCCCGAAGACGTGGCCATCCGGCTCAGCGGCGAAGCTGTGGCACGTACCGGTTCAAGGCGTCCAGGACCGCCCGCACCGCAGCTTGCGGCAGATCTTGACCGGCAAGCGCCGAGCCGACCATGGCGCGTTCCTCGCCGCCGGAAACCACGACGACTTGCGCGATGGCGACCGGACGGTTCCCGACGGTCGCTATTTCGAGTGCGGCGAGGGCAAGTCCGATGTCACCACCGATCGCCTGTTCCAGGGCGTGCAGCGTCGCGTCGCCGACGAGACGCAGGCGAGTCGCCGAGGCGGCAGGCCCGTCCGCCTCTCCGACGAACACTTCGCCCTGCCATCCGAGGGAGACCGACGCGGTGATCCTCGTGCCCTGGGGAACTTCCTTGATGTCGAGCACCGCAGGACGTTCACCGGGGGTGCGTTC
>JAADGS010000065.1:35036-36290 GCA_013152275.1 Actinomycetota bacterium
GCCATGGCAAGGGACTGCACGTCACGGACGACCTGCTTGGGCGGTTTCGCCGGTGCAGCCAGAACGTGGACTTCGGCCACTCGCCCGTTGTCCCCGACGATGCGCACGGCATCGACCGTGGGGAGGAGACAGAGTGCTTCTTCGAGCTCGCGATACTTCACGGTGCAAGGGTAGCCTCCGCCGGCAGGCGGGACGGCGTTTTTGTCATACCCTTGAGTAATGGGGGTCTTGACTGCTAACTTATCCACAGTCGCCACCTTTGTGGCGGGTTGGTGCGCTGCCGACCGGTGAGGCTGGAAGAGGGATGCCTCAGCACATGACAACTGAGGTTCCCGGGTAAACCGGGGATATGTGGCGCCCGGGCTTGCACGATTTACCCCTGAGCTACCAAGCGAAGCGGATTACTCGCCGGCCGAGAGGCTGGTGATTCCAAAGCTAAATTGGAGGACTCAGTTTGAAGGGCAAGATCGTCAAGTTGATCGCAATTGCCAGCAGTCTTGCGGCGTTGATCGTTGCAGGAAGTGCCACCATCAAGATCGGGTGAGCGGGCAGGTCCGGGACGCCAATGAGGAGGCCGGGTGGCCAGGCGCACAAGTGATACTCGACATGAACGGCGGGCAAAGGCCGTGTTGGCAGCGGTCTACGCGACCCTCGGCGTTGGCGTGCTTGTCGTGCTGATTATACGTGAGTCCTTTCCGCCTATCGGTCTCTGGCTGGCGTTCGCCGCCGCGTTCGCGTTCCTCGACTGGCGCTCGGTCGAGGTCAACGATCGCATGCTGATGAGCCCCACGATCATGGTGGCGCTGACAGCAGGGGTGGCGTTCGGTCGGGGGAGTGCGGCGCTCGGCGTGGCAACCATGGCCGTACTCGGGGCGGTCAGTGCACGTGACGTCAAGAAACGACGCATCTTCCAACCGGTCGCCAACTTCGGACAGATGGTGGTTACGGCCGGGGGTTCGCTCTTGGTGCTAGAGGCGTTTCTCGCGAAGGCGACCATTGGCAGCGCGTCGTATTGGACGTGGATCGCGATCGGGAGCGCTGCCGCCGCAGTGCTCTACGCGTCGATCAACTATGTGCTCGTGGCGTTCGCGGTGCGTACCGTGTTTCGCCAGAACCTCAAGGTCTGGTCGCACCTTGGTGAGCTCTTGCCTTCCTATGTCGCGATGGGCTTCGTCGGGGGCCTGCTCGGCGCCACGATCACGCGCACCGAGGTCGTGCTCCCACTCGTGTTCGTCGTGTTCATCATCGGCTATC